>JBBRSG010000001.1:0-96118 GCA_038245615.1 Chloroflexia bacterium
AAATAGTCGTGGCAAGAGCGTGATGGTCCCACCCAGACCCATCCCGAACCTGGCAGTGAAACGTCACAGCGCTGACAATAGTTAGCCCGCAGGGGCTTGCAAAGATAGGCCGCTGCGGCTTTTTTCTTTTTATACCCCTTTCTTTCCCCCTGATTGTTCACTCTTATTTCTTTTATCATTTTTGCCAAGATGTAGCCAAAAATACTACACTCCAATTCTTTACCTCATATAATAAAAATCATAGTTCACAATTCTGAATTGCTGAAATCGAGCTAGAAACGAGGCTTTAATGCGCCTGGGAACAGTTGAGCGCGGTACTTACAAAACGACTGAGTTTGCTGACCTGAGCGGCTATCAGTTTGAAGTCAACAACTTTGTTTATAACTTCGGCGAGATTATCGAAACTACCCGCTGGCGAATAAATTATCTTTGGGGTTTTGAGTGTCCGCCTGAACTCATTCGTACCCGGCTGCATTTCAGCGAGGAAAAATTCTTTAATCGGATGGTCAAGAACCAGCATTATGGGGTTTTTAACCGTCATACCGGAGCGCATATCTGCCTGGGACTGGTTTCGCAAGAAGATACCTATAATCTGGTAATTCATGAGGTGGCCCACGACATTCACTTTCGGCAAGGCTGGTACAACGGCTGTGACGAGTTTGTCCAGGAAGCTTGCGCAATTATGGCAGAAGAAGAGTTCGCAACCCGCGATTTTGACTGGAATCCGCATTATACGGCTCAACAATTGGTTCATGAGCTAAAAGAACTGCCCGGCTTTGGTAATTTATCCTTTTTGGAACGCTGGGATATTTTAACTCGCCTGCGCTCGGCTCAGCAGATGTCCTATCTTATTAATCGTTATTTGGATGATACCGATGGTGGGCAGTTTCGGAACTGGCTTGGTAGGAGTATTGCTTCGCCAGAAGAAGCTCGCCCTTTGGTCAACGCTCTGGCGAGCACTTCGGAGAAATATGCCCTCTATAACCGTCGGTTGCTTTTGGCGCGACTAAGCCGCCTTGGAAGCTATTCCTCGCTTGACCCCCAGCAAATTGCCGCTTTAACCCGCGCCTTGCTCGAACTGAAGCGGCTCGACCAAATGTATCCCGACGAAAGCCTCACTACTTTGATGGAAAAGGTTTTTGCTAATTTTGGCTAGAGGTTAAAAGCTTTCCCGCCTATTTTTTATTGCCGGGCAGAATAAAGGTGGTTGGTAGCTGGTTCACCGGGTGGGGAGCGATAAAGACGGTTGCGCCATAGGCCTGCCGGATATTATCGGCGGTGATAACTTCCTGAGGGCTGCCGGTAGCCAAAATTCGGCCCGCCGCAAGTAAAATTATCCGGCGACAATACTGAGCCGCCAGATTCAAATCGTGGAAGACCGCGATTGCGCCGCGCCCCGGTTCGGTCTTCAACCAGTCCGCCGCAATGTCCATTATTTCCACCTGATAATTGATGTCGAGATAGGTGGTCGGTTCATCCAGCAGCAACAGGTGCGGTTGTTGGGCGAGGGCCAGGGCAAAAAGCACTCGTTGTCGCTCGCCCCCCGAAAGCTCGCTAACCGGACGAGCGGCCATGTGCCAGCAATCGGCGGCCTCCATTGCCTCGCGCACAATCAGCCAATCGGCTTCACTTTCGTTCTGAAAGGCTCCCAGGTGGGGAGTGCGCCCAAAAAGCACGATTTCTGCGGCAGTAAAAGCGGGCGGCAGACTCGAATTTTGGGCTACTACTCCTACCAGCCGAGCGCGTTCCTCGGCTTTCATCCGCAAAAGGTCGCGGCCTTCCAGCCAAACCTGTCCGCCTTTCGGCTTCAATACTCCGCTCAAGGTTTTTATTAGAGTAGATTTGCCGCAACCATTCGGCCCGATTATGCCTAGTAATTCCCCAGATTGAAGTTCCAGGCTCAAGCCGTGTAGCACGGGGCGGCGGTCATAACCCGCGCTTAATTCAGTTATTTTTAGTAATGTCATATTAAAAGGGGTCAGTGGTCAGAAGGCTAGTTTTGAGTTTTGACTTAAATACCAATTACTTGCCGAGGTTTCTCAGCAATTTCTTAGTGACCACTGACTACTGCTCCTTAGAATTCAGCTCGTTTTTTGCGCCGCAAGATATAGATAAAAAATGGCCCACCCACAAAGGCGGTGATAATGCTGACTGGCATTTCAGCGGGGGCGATAAGAGTGCGGGCCAGCGAGTCGCACAACACCATAAAGATTGCTCCCCAGACCAGCGAAAGGGGCAGCAGTAGCCGATAGTCCTGGCCTACCAGCATGCGTACCAGATGCGGTACGACCAGCCCAACAAACCCAATAATCCCACTGACCGAAACGGCGGCCCCCGCCATCATTGTCCCGGCGATTACCGTCAGCCGCTTGACCAGTACTACATTTAGCCCCAATTGAGTAGCTTGCTCTTCGCCCAGTTGCAACACATTCAATCGCCGTCCGAAAAGCATCGCAATCCCGATGCCAATCGCCAGATAGGGCGCAATCATTCCTACATTGTCCCAGCTTCCGGTACTATTAAAGCCGCCCAATATCCAGCCATAAATCGTGGTCAGCTTGTCGTTGTGCAGATAGGTCAGCAGGCTGGTGACGGCAGCACAGAGCGAACCGATAGCCACTCCTGCCAGTAGCAAGGTCGTATTTCGTACCTCGCCCCCAATGCGCGATAAATTGTAGACGATGGCGACGGCGGCAATTGCCCCAATAAAAGCGCCCCATTGCAGGCCGCCCAGACTATAGACTATCGCCGGAAGGGGCAGCACAATGACCGTAACTGCTCCTACCGCCGCCCCCTGAGCTACCCCTACCAAATACGGGTCAGCCAGAGGATTGCGGAATAGACCTTGATAGATTGCGCCCGACCCGGCTAACCCTGCCCCGACCCCCGCAGCCAGCGCCAACCGCGGTAGCCGGATTTGCCAGATAATAGTATCACTGCCGCCGCTGTAGTTGGCAGGCAACCCCCAAATTTGGCCCAGAGTGTGATTCCAGATAATCCGAAAAGTTGCATCCAGAGCCACCGGCACACTCCCGAAAGTCACGCAAACAATCAGGACAATTGCCAAAACTGCCAGGCTCGCTGTAGTTAGCAGCCAACGCCGTCGAGTGATTTTGAGGACTGAGGGTTGAGGACTGAGGACTGAGGACTGGCGTGGTTTTTCAACAACTTTGGTCAGTTGGCTAACATCTTCAATTTGTTCTAATTGTTTGCTCACTCAACCTCCAATTACAGTCCCAATTATTTAGCGTTTAGGGGCGAACACGCAAAAATCGAAAATCTTAAATCTTAAATCTTTTGAACTTCAGTCCTCAGTCCTCAGTCCTCAGTCCTATTTAAAGAGGTCGGGATAGAGCGCTTTGGCGATGTTCTCCACTCCCAGGGCGGCGCGTGGGCCGGGCCGATTGACCAGATTGGCATTCAGGGCGTAGACCCGCTTATTTTTGATGGCGCTGATTTTGTCCCAACCGGGCCGGGTCAAAATTTTCTCCGGGGTATGATTGCCGCCGGTATCATCGCCTAGCAAAATCACTTCCGGGTCTTTGTTTATCACAACTTCCTGATTAAGCTGAGGATACGGATTGGTGGTGTCGGTTACGATGTTCTGCCCACCGGCCTTTTGAATCATCTCATCAATGAACGAGCCAGGGCCAACCGTGAACAGGGTTGGGTCAAGCTCATAGAAGATTCGAGGCCGCGCTTTGACATCTTTGGTTTTGGCGGTCACTTCGTCCAGTTTTTTCTGGAATTCGGTGGCGAGAGCCTCACCTTTTTCCGGCACATTGGTGAGTTGGGCCACCAGCTTCATATTTGCCACAACTCCGGCTAAATTAGTCGGGTCCAGGACTACCACCATCAGACCGCGAGTTTCCATCGTAGAAATTAGCTGCTTGGCGGTGATACCAGAGGCCAAAACCAGGTCGGTATTTAGCGCAATCACCCGTTCCAGATTGGTATCTTTATAGCCGCCAATCTTTTCTTTTTGTTTGGCCTCTGCCGGAAAATCGGAATATTCATCTACTCCGACTACGCGTTCTCCCAACCCCAGAGCATACAGTAATTCGGTATTGCTGGGAGCCAGCGAGACAATTTTAGAGGGCGCTTTCTCAAACTTGATGCTGCGTTTAGCATCGTCAGTAATCGTCAAAGGATAGGTCGTAGCCCCCGCTTTAGCGGCAGTAGCAGCCGTAGTTGCTACCGAGGTTGTAGGGGCGGTAGTAGCGGTGGTAATAGCAGCCGTAGTTGGAACTGTAGTCGCTGCCGAGGTTGTGGCAACAGTAGTGGCGGCAACGGTGGTCGCTGCGCTTGTGGTCGCAGCAACAGTAGTGGCGGCAGTGGTAGGTTTAGCCGGAGCAGTAGTGGCAGGGATAGTAGTCGCGGTAGGGTCGCCGCAGGCTGCCAGCATTAAGGTCAGCATTATAGCTACCAGCGTGAGCGGCAACCCGGAATATTTTCTTCTCAACAAAGTCTCGTCCTTTCCTTTCTCATTTTAAGCGCATTAGCTCGGCCTATTTCGGGCCTGGAATAGAAATTGAAATCAGGAGAGAAAGGAACACTTGGGGGTTATTAATTTGGTGATAAAGCTAACCTGGACTGTGAGCCTGAAACGATAAAGTCTGTATCCGGGCGGCGGGCAACAAAAAACCCGCGCCTGATGACTTTGACCGACAAGGCCACTGAACAGGGCGGGTTTGACCGGGAGAACCGGCTAACCACATGAATCTAATTCCCCGTGCGTGCTTTCCCTCGAAGACCAACGCAGCGATAGTGTTGAATACAGGCGATCTGGCTTCCGAAACCCCAAAGGGTCGGTTACAGTAGCGGGACTGCGCCGGACTTGCACCGACTTCCCCTGTGTGAGCCTTTCAACTTGGCGGGTTCGCACCGCACCCTACTTCTGAGCTATTAGCTAGTTGAGTAAAGGCGGAAAGGCACTCTTCAACAATATTCGTTTTCTATTTTTATTTTAAAGGTACATACCTGCCCAGCACAAATCAGGCTGATATAAACCTTATGCTAACACTTCCTTAATCAGATGTCAACTTTTAAGCTAGGCCGATTGAGTTTGGAAGACCTTTGGAACGGGCATGGCGAAGCGTGGCCCAAGTACATTAAAAAGCTCAACCGATGTCCCGCGCCGTCGCATTTGGTGCATCCCCATCGAGCTGCATTCAAAATCTTTGGCAATCAGGGCGGTGGCCCGGTCAGTGACGATATGTCCAGGGTTAGCTTCGTATTCGAGTTGGACCGCCCGATTCACGGTATCCCCGATAACAATACGGCGATAATGGGGGCGACCACCCTCGGCAAGTTGGGTCGGGCTGCGTTTTGACCAGGCCGGACGCGCCAAGGCCGCATCACCTAATGCTCCGCGCAAAAGTTCGCCAGTAGCTACTCCCACCCGCAATTCCAGCTCAATATCACTGGCATAGCTATGAAAAAGCTCGGCGCTGAATTCGGCAAAGGTTTCGTGTAAATGCAGGGCGGCTCGCACAGCCCAGGATGGGGCTTCGTTGGGGGTCAAGGTATCGGAAAGCCCAAAAAAGGCCACGATTTTCTCACCATTGTACCAGTTTATCTGTCCGCCATCGGCCTGAATTTGAGGTAGAAGTCGCTCCATGTATTCGTTTACCACGGCCCCAATCTCTAGTAAGGGCAGAACTTCGCACATGCGAATATAACCTTCAATTCCGGCACATAACGCCGCCCCATAGCCAATTTCAGTCCCAAAATGGCTGGTTTGTACCTGGCGTTCCATTCGATCAATTGTAGTTCCACACTCTCCGCACATTTGAGTGCCAGGGTTTAGCACCGTTGAGCAAATTGGGCAAAGCATTTGCAATTCCTTTCCTGACCTGTCGTTGCCTAACTGTATTAAGAAGGGGCAAATAGTTGCAAGTGAACCTAGCGAAATAGAAAAAATTTAATGACCGTAGGTCTATTATGCCATAACTTTATTCATTTGCAAAGGGGTCTACGCCCTATTTTATAATGAATTTTTAAGACTGGATTAAATTCTTGCCTCGAAAAGGGCTTTTTTCAACTTTCTAAGGCCGATTAAGGCCAGTTTTAGGTCGGTGACTGCTTCACTTTTATTAAATTGATTTTCATTTTTAATCTGGGTTATATAACGAGGAAATGAATATAGGGTAGTTGTTTAAATCCGTTAATGACAATTTTCTTATCAGGTTTATACCGCTAACTATGCTTTGGACGGTTGCCCCTTTTTTTAGGGCATTTAACATTTTCTTTCCTACTTCTGCGCCATCATAAGAATAGCTATCTAATCGTTTAATTAAATCCTGGAGCATATCTTTGGCAACCAGTTTTCGCAAAAACGAAGGTAGCTTTTGATAGGGAAGCTCTGGCGAATTACCCAATTCTGTAGCCAGAGTATCTATCAATTTTTCCTGGTTGGTTTTTACCTATAGTAGCTAGAACTAAATTGTTTTGAAAATCGAAATTAGGAAGCGGGTAAGGCCCATTCCTGAGCGGTTTGGGTGTATAGGTCGCCGCCATAGCAATCGTTGAGAACAATCGCCGGGAAATTCTCGACGGTCAGCCGGAAGACGGCTTCCGGGCCTAAATCGGGGTAAGCAACTACCTCGGCCTTTTTGATAGAATGCGAGAGTAAAATACCCAGCCCGCCGACTGCCCCAAAATAGACGGCGGTATATTGTTGAAGAGCCTTCTGGACGGCCTCGCTGCGTCGTCCTTTGCCTATCATGGCTTTGAGGCCGAGCGCTAATAGCTGGGGAGTATATATATCCATGCGGCTGGCGGTAGTCGGCCCGGCAGCGCCAATCACTGTTCCTGGTCGGGCCGGGCTTGGGCCGACATAATAAATCAGTTGCCCTGCCAGTTCAACCGGCAAGCTTTCGCCGCGCTCCAAAGCTTGCTTGAACCGCAAATGGGCGGCATCGCGTCCGGTATACATTATTCCGCTGATTTCGACCATATCGCCCGCCCGCAGGCTTTTGATAACTTCATCGGTCAGAGGGAGTTGAAGCGCACGGGTTTCACCAGTTTCGATTTCACTCATAAGCTTATCTCCTGATGGCGCACGGCGTGACACTGCAAGTTCACGGCTACCGGGAGCGAGGCGATATGGGTCGCGGCTCGCTCGATATGGCAGGCCAGGGCGGTAGTTCGCCCGCCGTAGCCTTGCGGCCCGATGCCGGTGGCGTTGACCAGTTCCAGCAACTCTTGTTCCAGTTCTGCCACTAACGGTTCGGGGTGGGGCGCACCGACGGACCGTAGGCTGGCTTCTTTCGCCAGCAGCAAGGCCCGGTCTGCCGTACCGCCGACCCCGACACAGACCACTAAAGGTGGACAGGCATTTGGCCCCGCCAGCTTGACGGTTTCGACCACAAAAGCTTTGAGGGCCAGTATGCCCTGGGCCGGAGTCAGCATCGCCAGTCGGGTGCAATTCTCGCTGCCTGCTCCCTTGACCAGCACTTGCAAGGTCAATTGGTCGCCCGGCACGAGGCGGGTATGAATCACCGCCGGAGTGTTATCGCCGGTATTGGCCCGATTGAAAAGCGGGTCCTGGACAATCGAGGGCCGCAAATACCCGCTGCGGTAGCCTTCGCCGACCCCGGCATTAATCGCCTGATACAAATCGCCGCCAATCAGGTGAACTTCCTGCCCGACATTCACGAAAACCAGCACAAAGCCGGTATCCTGGCAGGTCGGCATCTGAACTTTACGGGCTTCGGCCTGATTCTGGTCTAGTAAGGTCAAGACCCGTCGCCCCTGAGCCGACACTTCTTTTTCGCGGGCGGTTCGCAATGCCGCCACAAAATCTTCTGGCAACTCATAATTGGCCTTCTGGCACAACTCGGCGACGGCCTCTCGCACTAGATTTACATCTATCGTTCGCATGCTTGCTCCTGGCGGAAATCTAAAATCGGAAATCTGAGGTCAGAAAAGGGCAATAGGAGAAGAAAATTTGGTGGCTAGTTGGCAATGTTATTCAAAACCTCTTACTGACTTAGATGTTAGAGGCTTTTTTAAAAGAGTTTAGTCTACAAAGATTTAGTCTCGTTTAATACAGACTTTTAGATTTCAGATTTCAGATTACTATCTTATCCTTTCATCAACCGAATCAATTGATAGACCTTAGCCAACAGCGAAGGGATTTCGTAACCGCCTTCGGGCAGAATAATGTCGGCGTAGCGTTTGGTTGGCTCGACAAATTCGAGGTGCATCAGCCGAACCGTACTCAGGTATTGCTCGACTATCGAGTCCACCGAGCGCCCCCGCTCCTCGACATCGCGGTGCATCCGGCGAATAAAACGCAAATCGGCATCGGTATCCACAAAGATTTTAAGGCTCATCATGTTGCGTATTCGGCTATCCACAAAAGTTAAAATCCCTTCGACCATAATGACCGGGCGTGGCTCTAGCCGAACCTTTTGAAGGCTGCGAGTGTGAGTTTTGAAGTCATAAATTGGGGCATCTATGGCTTGCCCGTTGGCTAAGGCCTGCAAATGTTGCAGCAACAAATCGTTATCCAGCGAGTCGGGGTGGTCGTAATTGACCAGAGCGCGGGCGGCTGGCTCAAGGTGGCTTTGGTCTTTATAATAGGCATCATGTTCCAGTAGCGCGACCTGTTCCGCCCCGATATTTTGAACGATATGGCGAGATACCGTAGTTTTGCCACTACCCGTACCGCCCGCCACCCCGATAATCAGCCTGGGACTACGCCCCTCCTGGTCGGCGGTCATTTTGAAAAATTGCTCCATGCTTCCCCTTTAAGCGCAATAGATAGCATAACGAAAACCAGCATTTTTATGATTGCGCCCATGATAAAGGAAGCCGGATTTATCCGCAAGCTCGCCAGAAATATTTCGCTGCCGCCTGTGTGGGCCATTTAAATTATTTTGAAATGTAGCACAAAGCCAATAAATTTAGAACCCAAAGACTTCATAAAATAGAGATGACAGGAGACAAGCCTGCGACCACGATGTTCAAAACCTGATTAGCCATCTCTTCTTTTGAACAAGTTTGTTCTTCCCGACTCCATTGCACTGCTGGACCAAAAATCGCCCAACTGATGACCAGGGCTGTGGTTTCCCTGGCCTCCGGGGGAGCGGGGATCTGCGATGGGACCTGTTTGAGCCAGTTCAGGAGAACCTGGTGGAGTTCTTGCTGTAAAACAGCCTGGAAAAGTGACTCAAACTGCTTATCAACTGGCTTCTGGTAATGACGAAAGTTGGCAAAAAAGTCGAAAACGACCAGAATGAGCGCGTGAAGAGTATTTACCTGTAATGGGGATGAGGCAGGAAGATGGCTCTCCAACGTCCGTTGGAACTTCGCCCGCATCCAACTCTCTAAAAAGCTATATTTATCTTCAAAGTGATCATAAAAGGTGGCTCGGTTAATCGTTGCACGTTCTGTAATATCTTGCACCGAAATGGAGTGAATATTGTGCTTTTCTTCAAGTAATGCCATAAACGCTTGCATCAGCAAATGGTGGGTACGTTTGACCCGTGGATCGTTCGCATTGATTGAGGTGGTCATTCTATCGCCTCTCGCGCTTTCCATTTTCCATGTCTTACCCTCCCCCTGAAAACAACAGTTTCCCAATGGTGTTGTCTAGCCAACGCTCTAGCCTATTTGGGGTTTGCTATTAGCAAAGACACCCTGTACTATTTCTACAGTGTAGTATACACGAATCTGAGACAGTACCCGATAATATAACGAAGCCACAAAGCAAGCTTCAAACAAAAAGGGAGAAACCATGATTTTAGTAACAGGAGCTACCGGACAGTTAGGGACAATAATAGTCGAAAATCTATTGAAAAAGACCTCAGCCAACCAAATTGTCGCATTTGTGCGGGACGAGAGCAAAGCAGCTGACCTAAAAGAAAGAGGTGTAGACATACGGGTAGGTAGTTACGATGATACTGCCTCTCTCGATAAGGCGATGCAGGGCATCGAAAAGGCCTTACTGATAGCCGCAACGGATGAGGATAAGCGCCTTCAGCAACACCAAAATGTAGTAGATGCCGCAAAAAAGGCGGGGGTTCAATGTATCGCCTACACCAGTCGGACTTTGAAAGATAGAAGCACAATGGCAAACAAGTTAATGGAGGGTCATTTTCA
Organism: Chloroflexia bacterium; assembly: GCA_038245615.1. Lineage (GTDB taxonomy): Bacteria > Chloroflexota > Chloroflexia > Chloroheliales > Chloroheliaceae > 54-19. Next base: position 10,111 of record JBBRSG010000001.1, read on the forward strand.
AACCGAGGATTATATCAAAGAGAGTGGGTTGACTTATACTATATTTCGCAATGTTTTGTATATGGACACCATTCCGCAATTTGTGGGGGAAAAAGTTTTTGATAGGGGTATTTACTTACCGGCAGGTCAAGGAAAGGTCGCCTATGCTCTTAGAAGCGAAATGGGAGAAGCCATTGCGAGTGTATTATTAGAGGATGGTTGCAATAATAGGATATACAAATTCACCGGAAGTGAGTCATATTCCTTTGACGATGTTGCAACTACCCTAACCAACTTATCAGGTAAGGAGGTAAAATATACTCCGGCTGAGAAATCAGCATTTGAGGCGCAAATGAAAGAGCGCGGCCTACCCGAAACTATGGTTCAGAGGGTCGTAGGGTTTTTAACTGACATCAAAAATGGACAAGAAGAAGAAGTAAACCCTGATCTGGAAAATCAGCTTGGGCGAAAGCCGGCCTCGCTTAAAGAGGGGTTAAAAGCTCTTTTCAAATTATAGGCAAATCATTCCCCGTGAGTAGTGGCTCATCAGACTTGGAGTAGTACGGGGGCGCGTAGTATTGGCCCAAGTGTAAGGTTTCCCACTTTTAATATTTATGGCGCATCCTGGCCCAGATTGCCCCAGACCTCAACCGGGATGCCGTCGCGCTCTCCGGCCCAGAGTTGGACGGTACAGGTGCGTCGCAAAAGGTTCTTCCACATGCGGGCATTGGCGAAAGCCGCTTCGTCCGGGCTGAATAGCGAAAAGACCGAGCGCGAGGCCACCAGAATCATCTTCTGTTTGGCCCGGCTAATCGCCACCGTCAGCCGACAGGGGTCGTACAGAAAATCGCCCGCCATTAGCAGATAATCGCGGTCACTTTCGGTAGCACTGACCATAATCGCCAATCGCTCATCTCCCTGATAACGCTCGACCGTATCCACCGCTTTGCGGATAATATTGCCATCCGGCCCAAGTTCGGTCAACTCGTCCGGGTAACGCTGTTGGAGGGCGGCACGTTGGGCGCGATGTGGCACTACCACTCCTAGCCCGTCGGTGGCATCCAGTCCGGCCCGGTGCATCGCTTCCAGCACCGGCCCAACCAGCTTTTCCTCAAACTGGTTATGCGTCTGGCTACCGGCCTCATCGTGCAGCAGAACTACCAGGGGATAGTTTGGGTTTAGCACCGCCCGTACAAATGGCTCATCGCTTTCGGTCGGGCGTAAAGTATCCTGGCGGAGGGAGTGGTAATCAATACCATCCTGAGCGTAAATCTCCTGCCGCAAGAATTCGGCCATGGCCGCGTGTAGCCGGAAACTGCGGCTGAATTTTATCATCGGGACCGGCGGTTGCAAGGCCCGCAGGCTGTTGAACAGCGAATCATAGGAGCGGTATTCCTGAAAAGTGCGGCGCGACTCGTTCTCCCAATCGTGCTTGATAATCGGCGACATCTGGCGATGGTCGCCTACCACGATTAACTGACCGCCGGACTTGAGCGGTAGGGCCGCCATCGCCGCTTCCGGCAAGTTCATCTGGGAGGCTTCATCCAGCACCAGGCAATCAATAAAGTGCTGCTTGAACAGATTCTCTTTTTTGCTCCCGGTGGTATTTTTCACCATGCTATAGATTCCGCCGGGAGTGGCAGCGGCAATCATCCAGGCCCGGCTTTGGAGGGTTTTGGTATTGTTGACTTCGCCCTTAGCTTTCTCCACGTCTTTGGTCAGGCCGATAACCCCGGCTGGAACTTCCTCGCGGGGGGCAAGTCGGTAAAGCGGCACTTCGGTTAGCAAGCGCCGGTCAAAGTACTTTGTGAAAATCTCAGGCTGTTCCCGGCTGAATTTCCCCAAAAGCTGCTGTACCATCAGGACATTATGCAAAAGCACATCGGTGGCGGCGTGGGTTTTGCAGGTGATGAGCGTCCTAAAAGGCTGGTTCGCCACCATCGCGCCCTGCAAGCGGGCAAACAAAGCAAAGGCGGTCGAATAGCTCTTGCCAGTCCCCGGTGGGCCTTGCACCAGCAATACCGGGTCAGCCCCGTGTCCACCGATATAGGCCTCTTTGCTTGGCTCGAAATCGTGAAGCGCCCCGCTTTGGTGGAGGGCGTTCAAGCCGTCCATAAAGCGTTGCTGGCCTTCGGTGGCCTGGGTGGGCCATCCGACGGTATCCAGACCGGGCCGGGCCAACCGCTCATAGAGGGTGTTGCGTGCGCCGGGATAGCGCCCTTCCTCGATTTCGCACAGCCCATCGGTGACAACCGCGCACCAATAACCATAAAAATTGTTCGGTTCGGGGTCGAGGCACAAAAGCTGGTCGTTGCCAAAGGGTCGGTCTATGCTGTTAAACGCAAACCCCTTCATGTTTTTTCCGCCCCGCCCTTCCTGCATCTCGACTTCGACCAGCGCCCCACTGGTCTTCCCAGCGTCGTCAGTCTGTTTTTTGATTTTCTTGATTTCGGCCCGACTGCCGTAGAGCATCTGGCGGGGGGTCGGGGTATTGTCGGTGCGCTCCTCGGCGGAAAGCCTGGTATCCTGGGTCCAGCGCGGGAAAACTACGACCCGTTCTCCTTCGCGCAAATTGCACATCGCCATTGCATCGTCCAACGAACAATCCACCCCATCCATCGCAATCTGCAACGTGAAATTTAGGCCAGCTTGCTTTACATAAAGCTCAGAGGGTAATCTCTGGTCGGGATTTTCGGCCTTGAATTTTTCGGCCTCGGCGACTTTTCGCAAGTTCTCGCGGTTTTGGGCGGCAGCGGCGGGGTCTTGCTCATCCTCTACGTAGCGCACCAGAAGTGATTCGCCCATCAGCACCCGCCGCTCCGGGGCTAGATTGCGGGTGGTTTTCCAACCGCCCAACTCGACGTGATGCTCTATTGTCACAAATTCCTGCAAAGCGTGGGCCAGACTGCGAGCCTTCTGATTAAAGTTGGCTAAATCTGGCAGATTAAACAGCGCTTTCTCGGTCAGTCTATTGCCCTGGAAGTCGTGGGCGATATGTTCGATTGCTTCCAGACGGCGGGCCTGAAACGCCTCCAATAGTTCTTTGGTAGCCCGGCGATAGGGCGCGAAGGGGTCTTGACGGCCTTTTTTCAAATCGGTCTCGTCCAGCTCGCCCCAGATGGCGTAGGCGTATTCAATCGGGATTTCGCTATTGAACCGCGCCCGGTTGTTGTACCACTTCTGTTCGGCGGTTTCCGGGTCGGGACTGTCCAGCTTGCCCCAGTAATCAAACATCCGCTCCCGGAAAATTGCCCGGAAATCGTGGCCCTGCCGCCAGTCAAAGCGCAGATGGGTCGCCACCTGTTGCAAAGATTGGCACAGCATTGGGTAGTTTTTCAGCTCGCGGATTTCCTCATCCATAAAGGTGCAAATCGGCGAGTCAAAGGCCGCAATCTGGGTGATAAAGTCATAGAGCGGGGTCGCCCCAAACAGGTCGGTCAGATGGCGGGCCAGCCCTTCCAGCAAAACTTTCTGGTCGGCCCGGTTATAGAAAATCAGGTGAATCGGGGCTTTGCGCTCCCCGGCGGGGTCGGGCGCGGCGACTTCCAAAAGAGCTTTGAGCGTATCCATAATCCAACCCCGCAACAGTTCGGCCTCTTTGAGGTGGCTATCGGGTGGGCCATCACTCAGCCGCACAATACTGCGGCGGCGAGTCGGGTCGGGCTGCCCATCTACCCCACCGACCACCAATGCCCCGACCAAATAGAGCCGATTTTGCAAATAGTCTTGTTGGGCATCAATAAATATCCGTACCAGATTGGGGTTATGGGTCGGGTCGGTGTAGGGCAGCGAACCATGCCCCTTGCTGGGGATATAGGTGAGGGCCTCGCCAGGGTCGCCCGCCTCTTTTTTCAATTTCCGATAGCGGAGGGCGCGGTGTACCAGTTCATCTATACGCGGGCCAACCGGCCACGTCCCCGCCAGTTGTCGGACAAGTTCGGCTTTGTCAGGGGCGGCGACCAGTTGAGCAGGTGGCACAAGGTTTTTGAGGGCGGCTAAAGCGCGGGTGGTGGTTATTCCCTGACGGCGCAGGGCTTCTTTTTCAACCGGGTTGAGGTGCGGTATCAGCGACAAGTCGTCGTGTTCGGCGCTGAACTTCATGCAGTGTTCGTTATAGAGACAGCCGGTACATTTGTTGGTCAGATGATAGGGCGTATCTTCAAACGAGGTCGCCACAATTTTTTCGGCTTGCGAATTTGGGCCGGTCACTAAATCTTCCACCGATTCTAGAAAATCCTGCTGCTTTTCGATGATTTCCAAAAGGCCGTCGCCGATTTCCAGCCCGAAATAATGTAAGGCCGCCACCCGATGGTTTTCGAGGCGGGCGATTTCGGTTTCGTCCAGCCCGGCTTCGGCCTCTGTCGCCCCGCGATAGAGAATCGCAGTCTGGATGGCATTATAAGCAATGCTTTCGGTCTGCAATAGTTCGGCGAGCATAGCGTGATAAAATGCTACTTGCAGGCGGTGTTCGGTCTTGGGCCGGGTAGAGCTTTTCATGTCGGCAATCAGGACGTGTAAATCACCCACTTTATCTCGCTCAAAGCGCAAAATATCGAGATCGCCCCGAAAGTCCCAGTGTCCTAGCTGTACTTCCAGCCGCACCTGGAACAGACAAACTACCTCGCCCGGCTTGAGGTCGTTGGCCCAGGTTACAACTTTCTGGTTATCGGGCGGACGTTGGCCCTCTCTGGTAGCTTCGTCCTGAAAATTGGCGAGCTGGTAATTCTGCTTCATCAGCTTTTCGATTTTTTCTTCAAAATCCGCTCCGGCGCGGGTCAGAATGGGGGGAATAGATTGGGGCGCGACCCCGTAGCGGGTCATAAAACCCCGGCCTTCGGCTCGCTCCTTGAGACGCAAGGCTAGATAGCGCTGGCATTGGTCGAGCCGGATAAACTGGCTGACATCGGTAGGCGAAATACGATGGGCGACCCGCACAGCGGGCATAGCCGGTCTGGTGGTGGATGTTGGTTCGATCATGGCTGGTACTGAACTCCGTTGATTATATCTAATAATATAGAGTAAAATTATATCGAAAACCAATTGCTATTATGATTATAGATTACAGGTCAAGTCTGCTTGATGAAAGAAATTTGAAGGAGTCTGACGGAATTTGACGGAAGGAAAAAGTAATGGCAAAGAAAGTAACAACTACCCCAGGTGTACCTCAGTTGCCTGTAACCCGGCTTGGCCCGGAAATAATGCAAGACCAGCACCCGGCTTTAGAGCGAGAATGGCTGGTGACAAACGGGATTGGCGGCTTTGCTTCTGCCAGCCTGAGCGGAGCAAACACCCGGCGCTATCACGGGTTGCTAATCGCGGCGCTCCAACCTCCGTTGGGGCGCACTTTGCTATTGGGCAAACTGGATGAAGAAGCCAGTATTAACGGTCAGAATTATCCGCTCTATGTCAATGAATGGCGCGGCAATGCCCGTAGCTTGCAAGGGTTGGCCTGGCTCGACACTCTCGAAATGCACGGCACCCTACCAAGCTTTGTCTATAGGCTGGGCGAGGCTACCCTTACCAAAACAATCTGGATGGAATATGGTATGAATACCAGCTATGTGCGCTATCACTACCAGGCCGGGCCGGATGCGTCGCCACTTGAGCTAAAAGTCCGTCCGATGCTAAACTCGCGGGATTATCACGGTATGACCACCGGGGCGGAGGACTGGAAATTTCAGCTAGAGAACCTCAATGTGACGGCGGAAGTGGATAGCTGGCGCATCGCGGCCTGGGACGGTGCGCCACAATGGTGGCTGATGGCTTTTGAGCGGCGGGTCTGGTGGCTCTCGGAAACTGACCGGGGCTGGAATTGGGGTTTTCATTACCGCCAAGAAGAAGCGCGAGGCCTGAACGCCGACGAAGATATGTACTGCCCCGGTACTTTCGTCACCAGTCTTTCCCCCGGTCAGGCGGTGACATTTGCCGCCAGCGTTGCCGGGCCGGAGGTCGTCGGTCAACTTTACTACGGCTCTTACGAGCGGGAAATCGCCCGTCAGCAGGAATTATTAGCCCGCGCCCACCAAGCCTCTGGCAGCCAAAAGACCAGCTCAAAAGCCTCAAAAACCTTAAATGAAGATATGGCTAAACTGGAAAATCTGGCGGACCGCCTGACCCTGGCGGCAGACCAATTTATAGTCGGGCGGCCTGACCCGGCCCAATTTGGGAAATTGCTGCCGGACTATCGCACTATCATCGCCGGGTATCCCTGGTTTAACGATTGGGGGCGCGACACCATGATTAGTCTGCCGGGCCTGACCCTGGCAACCGGGCGTTACGAGGAAGCCGCCACGATTTTACGCAGTTTTTCGCACTTTGTAAACCGGGGAATGCTGCCCAATCGTTTCCCCGATAATGCTGCCCAACTGGATGAGAGTGAATACAATACGGTGGATGCGACGGTTTGGTATTTCGATGCTATCGAGAAATACACCAAAGCATCGGGCGACTTATCCCTAAGCCAAGAATTGTATCCGGTGCTGTCCGATATTATTAGCTGGCACATCAAAGGTACGCGCTTTAATATCAAGGTAGCGGAAGAGGACGGAATGTTGTTCTCCGGGGCCGACGGGGTGCAGTTGACCTGGATGGATGCTAAAGTCGGGGAACACGTTATTACCCCTCGGCGCGGCAAACCGATTGAAATTAGTGCTTTGTGGTATCGGGCCTGCCGGATAATGCAGCAACTCGCCGGGCAGTTCGGGACAACTACCGAGGTAGCTACCTATAAGGGGTTAGCCGACAAAGTGGCCGCGAATTTCGAGCGCCTTTACTGGTACGAACCGGGCGGCTATCTCTACGATGTAATTGACGAACATGGGCAGCCCGACCCGGATTTACGGCCTAACCAGGCGATTGCGCTGGCGGTTGCGCCCGAACTGGTTTCGCTCAAAAAACGCAAATCGGCCCTGGCGAAGGTACGCGAACACCTGCTCACGCCTTACGGTCTACGCACTCTCAGCCCCCACGACCCGGCCTATTGCCCGGTGTTTGCCGGTGGGCCGGTCAGCCGCGATAGCGCCTATCATCAGGGGACGGTCTGGCCCTGGCCGCTCGGCCCGTATGCCCTGGCCTTGTACCACACCAAAGCTAGCCAGGCCGAATTACTGGCGCTCTTGCAACCGTTTGTGACCCAATTGGACGAAGCCAGCGTCGGGCAGGTCAATGAAATCTTTGGCCCAGAGCCGCCCTATCCGGCCGTCGGCTGCACTGCTCAAGCCTGGAGTGTTTCGGAGCTTCTGGAAATCTGGCGGATGGGGAAGTCTAAAACCTAAAATCTAAAATCTGAAATCTGAAATCTGAAATCACGGTCAAACATGATAGTTTTGAGTTAAGAGTTAAAATACAAGCCTTAGCCAGAATTTCTCGATTTTAGATTTTAGATTTCAGATTTCAGATTTCAGATTTCACCCCCGATACGCCCCGCCATTGATGTGGAAAGTCTGGCCGGTGATATAGCTGGCGTGAGGGCCGCAGAGCCAGGCTACCAGCCCGCCGACCTCATCGGGTCGCCCAATGCGGCCTAGCGGAATGGTCTGGGCGCGGCTGGCGATTTGCTCCTCGGTCAGGCCGTAGCGAGGCTGGGCGGTATCGGTCAGACCCGGTGCGACGGCGTTGACGGTGATATGATACGGTGCGAGTTCCAGAGCCAGGGCGCGGGTCAGACCCAGCAATCCGGCTTTGGAACTGGCATAGTGTACCCCCCGCAACGTGCCTTCAAAAGCCGCGCTGGAAGTCAGATTGATGATGCAGCCGCCCGCTGCCGTACTCATATAAGGCGCAACATAGCGAGCGCACAAAAACGCCCCTTTCAGGTTTACGTCCAAAACTCTATCCCAGTCGTCCTCCGACATTTCCATAAAGGGATGACGTGGAAAAATCCCGGCGTTATTCACTAGAATATCAATCCGTCCGAAGTGCTGCATAACCGTATCCACCCAGTCTGCTACCTCCGCTCTTTGGCTCACATCTACGATTGTAATCAGGGGCGGGGAGTCCAGCAGCCGGGCGGTTTCTTCCAGTTGGGGGGCATTGACATCGCTGATTGCCAGTTGCGCCCCTTGTTGCGAAAGCGCTACCGCAATTGCCCGCCCGATGCCCTGCCCCGCCCCCGTCACCAGCGCGATTTGGCCCTCAAGTTCTCTGCTCACTTTTGCTCCTTTTCTGAAATCTAAAATCTAAAATCTAAAATCTAAAATCTAAAATCTGAAATCTGAAATCTGAAATCTAAAATCTAAAATCTGAAATTTGAAATTTGAAGCGTTCCCGTTTCCATTGAAATATATTTTAACAGGAATGTACAGGTTAATGGGAAGCAGTAGGTTTTGATTTTCGATTTTTGGTAGTGTCCCAACAGTAAGTTGATAATTTCCATTATTTGATCAATATCAACAGGTGGGCAATAAATACTCCGACATTCAATTTTAGATTTTAGATTTTAGATATTGACAGAGTAGTCGGTCTATTGTAATATGCCAAAAATGAAATGCCGTTCCGTACTAAGGAACAATCGCGACCAGCAACGTACCAGGTTCTCTTAGTAACACCTCACTACTCGTTTGATTCGCTTCAAATGGTTTAACTGGTTTAATTGCCTTATTCGATTAGCCATCGGGAGAAACGCATGGCCCTGGATTTCTCTTTAAGCCGCGAGAGCGAAGCCTATCTGGAATTTGTGGTTGGTCTCAAAACCTATACCCAGAAAGCCGCTAATGGCCCAATTCAGGCCCGCTATAATCAGGTCGCCCAAAAGTGGGCCACCGATACCGGACGTACTCCCGAAACTTTGGAAGAAGTCGCGCCTCTGGTTGCGCCCGACGATGGCTACAAGTTCAACCGGCTAGTTTCGCGCAAGTCTCAGGAAATGATGTGGAACGGGATAATCGCGGCCTATGTGCGTCGTGCGCCCGAATTGCTGGCGGAGCTAAACCAGCCCGAACCTTCGCCCTGGGGCAGCTTGACCCTTGACCCGGATTTTCGCTATCCCGAATACTATGAGCAATTCGAGTATCATATCCAGCCCGGCAGCTATCAGAGCCACGATTTTGGGGCAGTGATTTACAATATGGGCCAACAGGTCTACAACTTGCGGACCAACAACAAGGCCGAAAATATGCGGGCGGTAGTCCGAGCTTTTCCGCCGCCCGTCAGTTCCGACCCGACCCAAATACGAATTCTGGATATGGGGTGCGGTTTTGGGACGACCACCTGGCCTTTTTTTGAACTATATCCCCAGGCCCAAATTTACGGGATTGACCTCGCCGCCCCGCTCTTGAAACTGGCCTACAAGCGGGCGCAGATGCTGGAACTCCCGGCTCATTTCAGCCAGCAGTCGGTGGAGAAAACCAATTTTCCGAGCGGCAGCTTTGACCTGATATTGGCTCACGCCCTTTTCCACGAATTACCCAAAGCCAGCCTGCGCCAGGTAATCGCCGAGGCTTATCGCCTTTTGAAGCCGGGCGGCACATTGATTGACTCGGATGTGCCACCCTATAAGGAGCTAACCCCTTTTGGGCGCTATCTTTCGGACTGGCAGACCCGGCATAACGGCGAACCCTACTGGCGCAGCACCTTGCACGAACTTTCGGTGATAGAGCTATTCCGCGAGGCTGGATTTACCGAAGTGAGTGAGCGCGGGCTAGGAATGGGCCATCTAGCCCCGAAATTCCCCTGGCTGGTGATTGGGTGCAAGGAGCAGGAATAATTTGGCTTCGGACGAACTAAAGCTGGAACGACCTCATAAATTGCCCCGCCCGGTCTATCTGGACGATGCTCGGCTGGATAAGATTATGGGAGCGGTGCTGGAAATGGCGGCCCAACTCTATGTTTTGCATGACCGCCAACGGGCGCTGGAAGCAGTTTTGAAGCAACACGGAATCGAGGTCGAGGCCGAAATCAGCCGTTTTGAGCCATCCCCGGAATGGCTGGCGGCCCGCAAACAGGAGCGCGACGCTTTTATCGAGCGGCTGTTGCACGATTTTTTTGAAGAGTAATCCTATCACAAGGAGGAGAAGTCTCGTGAGTAAATCAGGAACTAGCAAGAACTGGCAAAGGTTAGGACTGCTGTTGGTCGGGCTGATGCTGACCGGATTATTGGCAGCTTGCGGCGATAGTACCGCGACTACCGCCCCCGCCCTAACCACCGCAGCAACGACGGCGGCGGCAACAACGGCAGCCGCGACTACCGCCGCCGCAACGACGGCGGTAGCCGCAACGACAGCGGCAACAACGGCAGCGGTAGCGACTACAGCAGCAGCAGGAGCAACGACGGCAGCCGCAGCCGTTAGTGGGAAATCGGTGGTAATCGGCCTGAGCCGGATTCCAGCTTCGCTCGACCCGGTTTCGGGTCTCTCCGCGGGTACGCCGGAAGCTTTTGCGTATCTGACCTATAACGATACCGTTACCAGCATCGAAAATGGCAAAGTCGTTCCCTCGCTGGCGGCAAGCTGGAAACAGGTAGATGCACTTAACTGGGAATTCAAGATGCGCCCCAACGTGACTTTCTCCAATGGTGAACCTTTTGACTCGGCGACGATGGTATTTTCGTTTGACACCCTTATCAAAAAGCAGCCTCGCCCTCCGGCGCGGTTGGTGACGGTGGATAGCTGGGCTGCCCCCGATGCCGCGACCTTTACCATCAAAACCAAGACTCCTGACCCGGTGCTGCCCGGCAAGTTGGCCCAGGTCTTTTTGATGCCGCCGAAATATTACACTGAGAATACCAAAGATTTTGCTACTAAACCCGTCGGCACTGGCCCGTATGTCGTGACCAGCTATGACCGCGACAAGCAAATGACTTTCAAGGCGCGGGCCGACTACTGGAAGGGCGCTCCCAAAAATAGTGAAATTGTCATTAAGGCCGTCCCCAATGGTTCGAGTCGGGCGGCGGCCCTCCAATCAGGCGAAGTGGATTTAGTTCAACTGGAGACCAAAGACCTCTACGATGGGTTGGTCAGCAAGGGCTTTAAGGGTGCGGCAACTACGATTGGCACGACCACTTATGTCAGCCTGGATACGACCAAAGGTGGGCCACTGGCGGACAAGCGGGTACGCCAGGCCCTAAATCTGGCGGTTGACCGCAAAACGATAGTAGACGGCTTGTTTGGCGATGTAACCAAACCGGCGACCCAATTACTCGGCCCTAGCGCCCTGGGCTATGACCCTAATTTGACTGGGACGGGCTACGATGTGGAAAAGGCCAAAAAGTTGCTGGCGGAGGCCGGGGTGAAAGACGGCGATATTACCCTGCCGATTACTTTTTCGACCAGTGGGGCGGGCCGTAAAGAAACCGTCGAGATTTTGCAGCAATATCTGGGCAAAATCGGGGTCAAGGTCGAGGCCCAACCGCTTGACGGGGCGACTTTCTTCCAGAAATCGAGCAAAGGCGAACTCGGCCCGGCTTCGTTGACCGTGATTTTTTATCTGCCCGCCCCGGATGGCGATTTGGCGATGGAAAGTCTGGTCAGCGCCGGTGGGCCAACCGTCCGCTTTAAGAATGATGACCTGGAAAAGCTTTTCGCGTCCCAGCGCAACGAAACCGACCCCGCCAAGCGCGAGAAAATTTTGCAGCAAATGAGCAAGTTGCTGGAAGATGACCCGCCCGGTATCCTGATGAACTACGGCTTTGACCTCTGGGCGCACTCGCCCAAAATCAGTGGCTTTAAGGCCCAAGTCAGTTCGCTCAATTTCTTTAACGATATAGTTAAGCAGTGACAGTGGTCAGTGGTCAGTGGTCAGAGAAATGCAGGGCTGAGGGGAATTTACGATTTACGATTAATGGACTTAGCTCCTTAGTACACAGCCTTGTATTTTCCCTGACCACTGACCACTACTAAAGAGGAATTATGACAATCAGCAATGAGCCGGGAGTGAAGGTTTTTGAGCGGGTTGCCGACCTACTCGAAGTGCTAAGTAATGGCAATAGTGAGATGGGGATTACCGACCTGGGCCGGGAGCTTGGCCTGGGTAAAAGCACCGTCCATCGCCTGTTGACCAGTATGGAAAAACGCGGCTATGTTCAGCAAAACCAGACCAACAAGAAATATCAGCTTGGCCCGACCGTAATGCGGTTGGGGCTGGTAAAGTTGCGGCAACTGGAAGTCCGCCATATGGCCTTGCCCTGGCTGGAACAATTGCGCGATGCTACTAATGAAACCACTACTTTTAGCCTCAAGGTCAACCGCGAGCGGCTATATTTGCTTCAGGTCGAGAGTCGCCAGGAAATTCGCCAGACTATCGAAATCGGGCGGGCCTATCCCCTTTATTACGGGGCAACCGGCAAGGCGATACTAGCCTTTATGCCACTAGAAGAACAAACCCGGATTGTGGAACAGGCCGCCCCCGAATTAACCGCCAAAGGCCGAAGTGTCAGCAAGTTACAGGAAGAATTGCAAAATATTAATCGCACCGGCTACGCTCTCAGCCGGGGCGAGCGCACCCCCGATGCGGCTTCGGTGGCTGCCCCGGTCTTCGATTACAATCGCCAGGTTATCGGGGCAATGAGCGTCGCCGGGCCGATTTCGCGCTTTACCAGCGATAAACAGACTGCCTCAGCCTCCCGTCTGCTGGAATGCACCACCGGCCTCTCCCGCCAACTGGGAGGTTGAGGGTAGGGACTGAGGAGCATAATCGTAAATTGCAGCCTCGTCCTCTTGAGGGGTAAACCTTAAATCCCGCCTCTATTTACTCAGTCCTCAGTCCTCAGTCCTCAGTCCTTGCGTTCTCATCTTCGCCATCCGGTTGGCGGTGAGGGCGGCGGTTGCACCTGCCCCGATGCCGTTATCTATGTTGACGACGGTCAGGCCGGGAGCGCAGGTTTGGAGCATAGTCAGGAGGGCCGCAACTCCTTTACCACCCAAACCGTAGCCGATTGAGGTTGGCAGCCCAATGACCGGGATGTTGACCAACCCGGCGACCACCGAGGGCAGCGCCCCGTCCATCCCTGCCGCGACGATAATAATATCGGTATCTTCTTCCAAAAGCTTTTGTAGCGGCTTAAACAGCCGATGTAGCCCCGCTACCCCCACATCGTAAATCGTCGAAACCGCACAACCCATTTCCAGAGCCATAACCGCCGCTTCCTCCGCCATCGGAATATCGCTAGTCCCCGCCGTGATGATGCCCACTCGCCCGTCGGTCTGAAGCCTTTGGCTACCTTCACGCCGCAACACCACCATGCGGCTGGCGGTATATTCTTCCAGTGTAACCCCGACTGAGCGGCCTTCATATTGGACTGTCCCAAGCTCGGCCCGCAGCAAAGCCACCAATTCCGGCTGAGTTCGACTGAGCAGCACCCGGCCCGGCCCGTTGGTGGCGCTCAGAAAGCGCCGGGCAATCAGCAGACTATCGGCGGGAGTTTTGCGCTCGGCGTAAATTACTTCGGGAACGCCTTTGCGCTCCTCGCGCCGCAAGTCGGGGCGGGCCTGTCCGTGTCCTACCAGGGATTCAGGGCCGCTATCGTCCAGCAAAAAAGCTTCATTTGGGTCTATATTGTCAAACAGATTCACGGTGCTTCTACTCCACTTCTCATCTATTTATTATCTTTTGGTCAAAAAGCTCTATTCCTTATTTCGGCTCTATGAATTATACTACAGCCCAGGTATCGGCTGTAACTTTATAACTTTTATTTACGTTTTGCATTCTAATAAGCCTGAAAATCTGACTAGCAGTTGTGGACATGGGCAGAGCATTAATTAATGGCAATCAAAAAACTGGATCAATATATTGTAGAGCGGGCGCGACAGGGCGACCACGAGGCGTTTTCGGCTATCTTTGAAGAATATGGCAGACCGATTGCGGGCTATCTCTATCGGTTGTTGAGTGACCGCGAGGCGGCGGGTGATTTATCTCAGGAAACTTTCCTCAAAGCCTATCGCGGTTTGATGAAATTGCCTGCCGAGGACATCGGGCCGGATTTCAATCTGTCAGCCTGGCTTTTCACAATTGCCCATCATAACGCCATGGACTATTTGCGGCGGAACAAGCGACGCGGTTCACCGGTCACGGCTTTTAGCTGGCTGGAATTTGGACGATTTCGGGCCGGGGCGGGTGGCGCACTCATGGTCGAGGAACGGCCCGGCGAAAACGGGGCGGGTAATTTGGAAGAACCGGGCGAGGAAAATCTGGCGGAACAGATTGTATTGAGCGATACGGTGGGGCGGGTGCTTGGCACTTTAGCCAAAGACTATGCTTCGTGCCTGATTTTACACTATCATCACGGCTTTTCGTATGTCGAGGCGGCGGAAATCCTCGGCCTGCCCCTGACTACTTTCAAGATGAGGCTCTACCGGGCGCGACAGGCTTTCCAGCAAGCCTATCGCCAGGAGGAAGCCGAGAATCTCAAGGAATATAGCGCGGAAAAACGGATTACTATTAACGGAACAGGTGATTGGGATGGAAAATAGAGGGCGAGGCGGAGTGGCCTCCAACACTTTGCCGGATTCGGGATGTCGCAATGAACTGGCCCAGCTTGCTATTTCCAGCTATCTGGATGGCGAGGCTGACCCGACGGAACGGGCGATGGCGGAATGGCATCTGGCAGAATGCCGGGCCTGTAATCAATTGCTGGCGGGATGGAGCGCCGATAGTGGTCGTCTGCGCCACGCGGCCCAACCGCCGCAAGTCGAATTGATAACGCGGGCGATTGCCGACCAAACCCGCTACTGGCTCTCCCAGGAATTATTACCGACGGCTGGTCGCCCGGTCCAACGACGGCCCGGCTCGCTATTTGGGGCGCTGGGGGCGGCGCTGGTAATGCTGCTGGTAATTGTCGGGGTGGCCCTCACCACTACTTTCCCGACTGCCGATACCGGGTTTGCTCGACCTATTTCGCCGGTGGAAGTTCCGGCAACGGTGGCAATGTCCAGTCCGGCGACGGTCAAGCGGGTGCAATCCCCGCCGGTTACGCCGCTTATCAACCGCACCAATTTGACCTTGCCTTATAATAGCCCGGCCCAGCTTGATAGCTACCGCGAGCTACGCGCCACCCCGCTCCTGAACCAAGTCGCGCCCCTGACCTACATCACCCCGGCGATAGCCCGTTCCCCGGAGGCCAGCGGGCGAGATTAGCCCGGTATGGTCATAAATTCAAAAATAAGTGCGTAGAAGCGGTGCTTGCCGCGCCCGAATCGAGGCGTGCCGGGGGCGGCAAGCACCGCCCCTACCAATAATAAACGCGCCTCGGTTAGCCCACTTACCGGACCGGGTAATACAGCCCGAATTGGTCTTGTAGAGATAGTTCCGGGCCGCCGTCGTGGTACGCTTGCAACACCAAATCTTCCAATTCGTTGGCGACCAGTTTGGCGGGGGTGAGCAGTTGGCGGACGAGCGGGGCGGTATCGGGGCGTGGGCCAATCGCCAGCACCGTCCAGGTGCCAAGCCGGGCCAGAGCCGCCGCATAGTTGTTTCGCAATAGTAGCACCCGGCTATCCTCGAAAGTTGCCCCAGTCGAGAGCGGTTCAAGAATAATCAGGCTGCGACTGACTCCCAATAGCCGCAATTGGTGGGCCAAAGCATCGGCGGTCAATGGCTCGGCGGTCTGCTCGGTGCGGAAGCGACCCAGGCTCAAATAAATCCCCTCGATTTCGTTCACCTCACTCAAATCGCCCATCAAGTGCAGCACTTTGAGCGGGCGCGGCAAGTCTCTTACCTCAATCCGGTTACTTTCGTTTTCGTCCAGGTTGGCCTGACCTAATAATTCCGGCCCATATAGCTGACCCGCCGCCGGGTAGAGGGCCGCAAGCTGGAATAACTTCCCATCCGGGTCGGGTCGGTCAGCGATAGGCTGCACCGCCAAAGTTTCACCTTCCCATTGATACTGGCCCTGTCCGCCGTTAGGACGGTTGTAGCTGAACCGAAAGCGCCGGGCCAACCATTGCTGGCTGGCAGCGTGATAGAGTAAGCCCCAGGGTAGTCGTTCCAGTTCCGCCCCCTCGACCAGCAACCGCAAGGCTATCGGTAGTTGGTCTTTTTGGCCCGTTTTTAATAAAGCCTCAAGCTGTTTGCGGCCTCGACTACGGGACGGCAACAGGTCGTCTAGCAGCGCCGCTCCGATTTCATCGAGGGGTCTCCCTTGATTGGTTTCAGGATTGAGAAGTTTCTGCCAGTAATCGGTATCTGGTAGTTCGGTCAGGGTTTTACCCTGGGGCAGCAACCGCTTGAGGGTCTTAAGACTGGTCGTCCAGCGGGCCTGTATATAGTCCTGGTCGGTGCGGACAAAAATCACCTCGGCGGTATTGTCGTCCAGTTGCTTAATCGAAAGCAGAATTTCAAGCTCTTGCGGAGCGCTTATTTCTGAGGAAAGGCTCATTCCTATTTCCGGGGCGGGCGGCGCTCCCGGTAAAGGCGGAGCTACCTGCATGGGTGGGACTGGAAACGCCTCTAGCGCCGGGCTACGGTCAGGCGTATCCAAAATCAATTTCTGGACTTCCTCAAGCGCTTGTCCACTCTTTTCCAGCCAATCCAGGGCGGCCTGAAACTGCTGCTGCGGTTGCCCGGCGGCAAGACGGGCCTGGGCCTCTAACCGACCTTTGACGTTACTGATAATTTCGATTGCTACAGTATTGCCAAAACCCTCCGCCAGACTGAGGGCCTGCCGCAAAAAAGTCAGAGTGCGCGGAAAATCCCCCAGCCGCAGCCGAGTAACCGCCAATAGCAGATAATATTCCTGGGCAAAAAGGCCGTTGCCGGGATTATACAAATCCAAAAAGCCCAGCCGGGTCAGCCATATCGAAATTTCGCTGGCGGCTTCCGGCCCGGTGGTTTTGGACAGCCCCAGCCAGGCCCATATAAGCATCAACTCGTTATAGAGATTAGCCGCTTCCGGTTTGGCCTCCAAATCCTTGATAGCCGCTTCAATCAAGCTCTGGGCGGCGGGCCATTCCAGCAAGCTGGCCTGATCGTGGATAAACAGGATTGGCTTTTTAGCTTGATTGACCGGGGCAGTTTCCAAAAATCCGAGGCCCGCCTTGCGTTGCCCAAATGCCGCCAACAACCGGGCAAACGAGCTATATAATATCGCCCAATCCGCCCCACTCTCCTCAATCTGCTTTTGCAGGGTCGCCAGCTTATCGTTAATCTCCAAATCATGTTCTGAGGCCAGTTGCGCCAGAAAACCGGGGTGGGCCGGGTCGGTTGGCGGCTCAAAAAAGCTCTTGAGGAGCGGCAAGGGTGAGCGTTCTGCCGGGTCGGGGGCGACCTCGTTGACCAGTTGCGACGACCAGCCCGGTACTGCCGCCAGGGTCCGCAAAATATCCACCTGGTCAATCGGGGCAAGTTTTAGCAAAATGTCCAAAGTAGCAGTCAGGGCGCGAGCCGCCGCTTTTCGGTAGATAGCTACCGCTGCCTGTACTTCGGGGCTGGTGGTTTCGGCTTTCAGATTGCCATAAAACCGCACGAGTAACAGATAACCTTTGGCCCGCACTCGCTCTTCCGGGGTTTGCAGACCCTCGATTTGCTTAAAACGGCGCTCGACTTCGGCCTCGGCCATTTCCGGCTTGAGAATGAGCGGATTGCCCATAAACTCGACATACTGATTTAACACCGAAAACCGGGCCAGGGCCGGGTCGGTTTTGGGCCGTCGGGCCACCCATCTTGCCCCCCGTTCCAGCAAGGCCCGCACTTGCCGCCAATCGCCAGTCACTTCCAGATAAAAATTCAGGAGGGTATTGATAACATCAAGGGTCTGCTCTTCCGGGGTCGCTGCCAACCGCACCCGTAGTAGCCGCTCCATTTCCAGCCAGTTGGCCCGCGCCGCCGCCAAAACTACGGCTTTGAGGCCAATCTCGTCGCCCGGTTCGCCCGCCAACTCACCCTGATAGATGGCGACCAGTTCGGCTTCTTGGGTCAATCGGGCGGCCTGGGCCTCGTCGCTGACGCTGGCGGCCCGCCGATAATAATCGGCAGCTTCTTGCAGATGGGCCAGTTTGCTGGCTACCAGGGCCGCTATTTCGAGGGTTGCCGGGTCATCCGGGTGGCTTTCGAGAGCCTCCTTGAGCAGGGCTGGAGCTTCCCGCCAGGCCGAACTACCCAGCAACCGCTCAATCAGTTCCAGGCGTATTTCCTGCTGAGTTCGGCCCAGCCCCAGTAATTGTTTAGAGCGGTCATAGGCCCGGCGGATGGTTTCAAGGGCTTTGGCCCACAGGCTGTTGGCAGCCTCGGCCCGCCCCAGCACTTTCATGGCCTCGACTTCCTGCCCAGTGTTATCGGCCTGTTCAATCGAGCGGGCCGCCAGGTCCAGGGCGACGGTTGGTTTGCGGCAGGCTAGGGCAATATTCGCCAGGGTCAGTTGGGCTTCCGAAATTCGCCCCCGGTCTTCGGCTTTTTCGGCGAGAGCCAGGGCTTTACGGGCATAGCTTTCGGCGCTACTCAATTGGCCTGACATAAAGGGCTGTTCGCTTTCGGCGAGGAGGAGTTGCGAGAGGGCCAGATATGCCTCAAACCAGTCGCCATCCTCGAAATACATGGCCGAAAGCTGGCGATTGACCCGCAGCATTTCATCTACCACGGCCCACAGCACCGGGCCAGGGCCACTCCGGTATTGCTCGAATTGGGCCGACCAGTATTCTCGTACTCCCTGACTGCCAAAAACAAAATTATCAACCGTCACCCCGCCCAGTTGCAAACTGTGGTAAATTGCCTCCCGCAAAAAAGTGGCTTTGGTCTCCGGGTCGGTGGCGCGGTCAGCCCGCTCCGCAAAATGCTGAAAGGCGGCCTGTTGCAGGATGCCAAAAATATCCAGTCGGGCCACGTTTTTTAGCTGGGAGGCCCGTACCTCCTCCTTGAACAGGATAAAATCGCCCTGGCGGTCTACCCAGCTATAGCGGGTTAGCTTATCCAGCAATCTTTCGAGGTCAATCAGCCCGGTCTCGTCGGTAGCGCGGGCCTGTTCGAGGGCTATCGTCTGGCCCGCCGGGTCTAGTTGCGGGTTATCCATATCCGTCTTTTGGGCCTGCACCTGCTCCAGAAACGGCATCAAAATCTGCATGGCCTCGTCATCCAGCCGCCGAAAAATTACCCCATAACGCAGTAGCCAGCGTGTAACCGGGTCTTCAATATCGGCAATAACCTTATCTGCCAGCCCTGCCATATCGAGGTCGGAAGTATCCAGAATCTCTTTAGGGGTAATGTTGGGCTTCTCGTTGACCATATCGGCATAGAGAGCCAGCTTGAGCGGGACAATTTCTTTGGATTTGCGACGGCGACCCGGCGTAGTTGCGGTACTACTATCGTCGGTGGCCTTTTTGAGAATCGGCTTTATCAGCCGTTTAGTGCCGTCGGTCAGCTTGCGCTTCTCGCTGAGATAGGCCGTCCCCTCTTCCAGGCTAAAGCCGCTCAATTCCAATTCGGTCAGGGCCGCGTTTAGCCGGGTCTTGCGCCGGGAAGTTCCTAAAGCTTCGTGCAACTCCTCCCCAAACTTTTCGCTTAGTTGGTCACGGCTGGATACCACCAATTGCAAGCGCGCAAAGCCGGGAATAGTGCCATTGCGGGCCTTATCGCCCTCTTTGATTTGTCGCAACAAAGTCACCAGTTTGAGCAGAGCTGTTCCCGGCTGGGGAGCGTAGTCGGTCAAGGTTTCCAGCGAGTCCAAAAAGAAAACCAGAGGGTAATTGGGATAGGCCTGGCGCAGAACCATCGTAAAATTGCCCACCGGGTCGCCCCGCAACTCGGCCTGGCGCTCCAAAGCTTCGATTTTGTGGGCGCGTTGGGCGTTCAGGCTTTCGGCTAGATAGGGTAAAATTCGCTCCGGCTGGTCTAAAATTTCGGCCTGTTCCCCAGCAGGAAGCTTGTCCAGTTGCAGTCGGGCGCAGATAAAGCCGCGTGGCAAAGCATAACGGGCCAACAGCCAATCCAGGGTCGAAGTCTTGCCGTGACCGCCCTGAGCATAGATACTCAAAATCCAGGGCGAGGCTGGGTCATCGGCCTTCTGGAAAAACTCGTCCAGGTCGTCCTGCAATTGCTGGCGGGGTAGATAATTAATCGTCTTAAACCATTCGTCCGACCAATATGAGCGGGCCGAAAGGTATTCCCGCAACCAATCGAGGGTTGCCGTCCAGCCCGCCGCCGGTTTGCGCTCGGCTTCCAGGATTGCCAGCCATTCCCGGCGCTCTTCTAAAGGCTGTAGCCAGCGATAGCCCTGGTTCAGGTCAAAGTCTTTTTCAACCGCCTGGTCAAACCAGGTTCGCATCAGAAGCATAGCCCGTCCCGGCGCGGCGATTGCCAGATGATAGAGTTGCTCGTAGCGCCATTCATCCCGCAAGGCCGGGTTATCGGCAGATTTGGCCTGGGCCGCGCAATAGCGGGCCAGTTCGTCACTCAGTTTTTTTAATTCGGCCCGGCGTTCAGGCTGTCCCCATTCCGCCAGCAACCCAACCCGAAAGCGTTCCGGCACGCGATACCGCTCAATCCCCGGTATGGCCTCGACCCGCCGTTGAATTTTGAGCAGGCTATATTGTTCCTGAGCCTCGCTTGCCGGACGGTCAGCTAAAACAACCGACAGCATCCTCGGCATGAACCAGCGCGGCAAGGCCAAGCGGCGCAAAGCCGATTTCTCGGCCTCACTCAACGCCCGCGAAGTATAGACCTCACGCACCGTCCCAATCTTCGGATTTTCTTCCTGATAGTTTCCCATTTGTTTTACCAGCAGTAGGCGAAAATCTAAAATCGTAGCTCAATAAAATTACTTTGAGCTAAACTGCCAATCCTTAGTTGAATTTTCTCAGTCTTCAGATTTTCGACCTTAGATTTCAGATTTTCGATGTCAGAATCCTACTTAATATTATACAACCAATCCTCAAGATTAGCCGGATTGCGAAGGTCATTGACGATTCTGCCGGGACGCTGGGGACGTTTGAGCAGGAGCGGAGTTAGCACATTCTCGACATAAGTATCTACATTGTCCGGGGTTAGAGTATAACCCTGGACTTCGGGGGCAGGCTGCGACAGAAAATAGCGTCTGGCCCACAGTCGCGCCAGCCATGATAGTTCGCCCGGTGGAAAACCCGCCAGCCGTTGAACCGCAATTTTGGGCTGGCTGGTTAGTAAAAAATTCCAGGGCTGACCCGCCCCGCGACTGGCGGCAGGCGTTAATTCCCGCAAGACCAGCACCAGCCGAACTTTGCGGGCATTGGCATTCAGATACTTTTCGGGATTCAAGACCCGGTTTATGAGATTATCGCGCACCAAGTTAATCTCACCGGGAAACGACATACTATCCAGGTGGTCGAGAAAAATAATCAGGCCGTTGGGTTCGGCGGTCTGTTCCAGCCCTTTCCAGAAGGCATCGTTAAAGGTTTCAATCGGATTTTCTTTAGAGCGTACTCGGCCCAACCTTGCCAGTTCCACCGCCAGTTTTTTGTTAGCGGTCAAGTCAGTTACTGGTTTGTCCAGGTCAGGCGGATTTGGGTTTTTCGCCTCATAGCCGCGCATCAGCTTGGTGTTCAGCTTGTAGTTAAAGTAATTAAAGCTCAGTTCCGGGTTCAATTCATTATGCAAAACCACCCCGCTCCGATTGTCCAACTTGCCATCCCGAATCAGCCGCAACACCTCCCAATAATCGGGGCTGGGCTGCCGCGAGTCGGGATGCCCTAAATCGGCATACAGAAACTGGCGACCCTGCCGCACGCACTGTTCCGAAAGCCAGGCCAGCATCAGCGATTTCCCCATCTCCGGTTCGCCATAGAGCAACGTTACCGGAGCGATTTGCTCCAGGTCGGCGGATAACAGGATGCGTTCCAGGGCCAATTGTTCGCGCTGCCGTCCGACCTGAAGTTTGACCAACAGAGCTAGTTCGGCTCGGTTTTCCTGGCGACTCTGCTCAAGCTGATTGGAACTGAGCGGCCCACTCTGCAAAACCGTTGGCTCGACATCGGCGGCTTTGGGGTCAAGGCTCAGTACCTTTTCAGGGCGAATACCTTCCGATAAATAGAGGGCCGGGAGCGCCCAATCCCATTTGCGGGTACTCAAGCCACTTTCGGTAAAATAATTGTTGCGGGCGATAGTGAGGCTCTGGTCTATCGGCAGATTTTGAACCAGCTGTTTATAAAAATCGCTCATGAGTTGGGCGGCGGCCTGGCCCTCGATGTCAGCTTGCATAGCGATGACCGCCGGTACTCCGGTCTCTATTAGCACTTGACATAAACTAAGGGTGGCGCGGGCGGCATTGCCAGGGTCGCCGGAATGCTCACCGACCTGCCCGGAGCGACAAGCATTCAGCACTACCAGCCGAGGAACTCCCTTTTGAAAAAAGTTGGACATCGCCGCCCCGTCCAGGGGAATAAATTCGTCCTTGCCCGGCTCGAAAAATTTCAGATAAGGCCCGGCCTCGTTATAGCCGCCATGCCCGATATAGTGGAAGACATGGGGTTGCCACTGGGTGCAGGCTTCCCGTACCTCCTTAAAGGCCGGATAGAGCATCAGCCGCAAATCCACTTTCCAGGGCTGCAAACCAAAAAGAGCCGCATCCACTCGTAAGGCTTCATCCGACCCCTTGATGAGGTCGCTCCCGGAATTTACCAAACTTTCGGCGGGGAGCGAAATTCCTTCGGTAGGAATCACTTTGTTATTGTCCGGGTCCTGGCATATCACTACCAGAATTTTGAGAGCCTCAAACGGGCCGGGCAAGCCGATGGCGGGCATCGGAAAGTCACCGGGTTTCCAGCGCGAGCGTACCAGAATATGCGGTTTGGGGTTACGCAAAAAAGCCAGAAACTGGCCTATATCGTTATTTATCAGTTCCCAGGGTAGCCCTAACAGGCGGTCACTTTCGGGGTGCAAAACCGTCCGCATCCCGTCGAGGGGCTGGCTCTGGCTTTCTTGCAGAGCGGCTCGCCAGTATTTATATAAGACATTTTCGTGGTCTTTAGGCCCGAACAGAAAATGAAAAAGGTAGTTGCCGATATACTTTAGCTTATTGGCGGCATTACCCTGTTCCAGTTCCAGCAAAACCGCCTGAAAGTCGTCCAGGGCCGGGTCGCCCTCGGTTTTGGGGGGTAGTGGTAAAGGACAAGGCCACCCCGCTTTGGGTGGCACCGGGAAAAATTCAGCCAGATTATCCTGATTGGTTGGCGCAATAATTTCCGCCCAAAACTTCCCCTTTTCTTCAAACAGCCGAATATGTAAGTCTTTTATCATAGCTATCAGCCGTCAGTCGTCAGCCGTCGGCTATCAGCCCAAAACTGACCGCCAAGCCTGACTCGTGACTATTCTACCTCGGAATAAGTTTATCTATAGCTTTGTTTTGCAAAATCGCGCTGATTTTAATTCCCCGGTTGCGATACCACTCATCGTGGTCTTTAATTTTGGGGTCGCGGACCCGCTGGCTGTGCAGAGCGATTAACTGCCAGTTATCATTAAAAACTGGCGAACCGCTCGAACCATAATCGGTGTTGGTCAAATACTCAATCGTCTGGTTATCCTCGTACATCAGGGAATTATCACGCATGGCAACTTGCAAAGGCTCGCCGCTGGGATGCTGGATAATCGCCACGTGCGAGCCGGGCGGGGCGCTCTGCCCGTGACGGGTGGGCAAAAAGCCCCAGCGGACTTTAGCCTTTTTGGTCAGTCCAACCAGGCTATAATCCAAAGTCTGGTCGGTCAGAAAAATTCGGGGATTGCAGCTATATTCGTCTACCGTCTCGAGCTCCAAAACCCCGGCCTCATCCTGCCGATAGTTAAATTGGATTCGCACCCCCTGAGTATCTTCCACTTTACCAAAAACGTGGTGATTAGTTATAATCAGATTGGGAGCTACCAAAAAACAGGTGGCGAAATGCGCCCCATCGGGAAAAAGCACCCGGCCTACCGAGCGCGAAACTACTACTGCTCGTTCCAGATACCAGATTTGTTTCAGTTTCTGTTGTGAATCTACAATCGCCTGGCGGGTGGGCCGGGTCTGGTCGCTATGCCATTCACCAAAACCGGAGGGCGATACCCCGTTTTTCAACCAATCGCTATTCATAGGTTTAAGGATAACATAACATCCGCCCCAATAACAACTATTTTAGGCCATATCTGACTACTATTTATACATTTTACACATTGCGCCAGTTGTCAGGACATAAAAAAATTGATATAATCTATTTGCAATTCGGTTTCGTATGACGCACGGTTCGGCCTAAAGCCCATTTCACCGAACTTACTTATAATAACGGACGCAGGGACAAAAAGGGACACCATGTTTATTCTGTACGGCGATGATGAGCAATTGGCTCGCGAAATGGTCATGAAGGCGCTTCGTGCGCGGGGCTACCAGATTTTCGCGCTGGATACCAGCCGCACCGAGGAAATGACCACTGGCTTCCAATCGCTGCGCCAGCAATATGGAATACCGGATATTTTTATTCTGGATGGACATAATGTTTTGCTGGATAACAGTGGCAATCGGCTGTTTGATATGACCCCGCTGGGGCTGGTCACGTGGTTGCGCCAGAATGGGGTTTCCGAACAATGTAAATTTATCCTCTTTTCCAACGATGATAAGTTGGTGGAACAGGCCCGAACTAACCGGGCTTTGCATTTCTTCGAGGCCATCTCCAAAAGCGGCAGTGAAGGCGGCTTGAACGCCTTGCTGTTGGCGGTAGACCGCGCCGCCAATACCTCCAATTAACTCCTGTTTTTCTATCCTCTTTTATCTCTATCTGTGAAAGATATTTTTCCGGGGTGAAGGTGATTTACTAGCGAAATTTTGGTTTTAATATTTATTCCAAATTTACCTGAATTGCCGCTCATACAGCTCGGCATACGCCCCGTGTTGGGCTAATAGTTCGTCGTGGCTACCCTGCTCGATAATCTGGCCCTGGCTTATCACTAACACCCGGTCAGCATCCCGAATAGTCGAAAGGCGGTGGGCGATGACAAAAGCGGTGCGGCCTTTCAACAAGCGCTTGAGGGCGGTCTGAATTATTACCTCGGTCTGGGTATCTATACTTGAGGTGGCTTCGTCCAGAATCATAATGCGTGGGTCGGACAGGACGGCGCGGGCAAAAGCCAGCAACTGGCGCTGTCCCTGGCTCAGACCGCTCCCCCGTTCCCCTAATTTGGTCTGATAGCCGTTGGGTAGGGTCGTAATAAAGTCATGGGCGCTGACCGCCTGGGCTGCGGCTTGAACTTCGGCCTCAGTCGCTTCCAGCTTGCCATATCGAATATTATCGGCGATAGTCCCGGAAAACAAATAAGTATCCTGCAATACAAAACCAATCTGGGAACGCAAGCTGGTCAGGGTCACTTGCTGGACATCCTGCTGGTCAATCAGCAAAGTGCCGCTGGTGACATCGTAAAAGCGCGGAATAAGGTTGACCAGGGTAGACTTGCCCGCCCCGGTTTCGCCGACCAGGGCAATTGTCTGGCCCGGCTCTACCGTCAGGTCAATATCGTGCAGAATCGGTTCGCCCGGTTCATAGCCGAAATTGACCCTTTGGAAAACCACTTTGCCCGCAATCGGCGGCAAGGTTTTCGCGCCTGAAACGTCCTGCTGTGACCCCGGTTCGTCCAGTAAATCAAAAATACGCTCCGCTCCGGCTAGTGCGCCCTGCATCTGGGTGTAAATATTGCTGATAATCTGGATGGGCCGGAAGAATTGCTGCACATAAATAAAGAACGCCACTACTGTCCCGACTGGCAATTTGTCATTGACCGCCAGCCAGCCGCCAAATCCGGCGACTATGACCGTCGCCAGGGTGCTGAGAATATCTATCGTAGGAGTAAAGGCTGAGGTGATGGCGACGGCCTGGACGTTAGCATCCCGATTGGCAGCGTTATGCTCGGCAAAGTGGAGAATATTGGCTTCGGTGCGGTTGAAAGCTTGCGCTACCCGCACCCCGGTAATTTCCTCTTGCAGTTCAGAAGAAAGCGTGCCGATTTCCAGCCGGGTCAGGCGGAAAGCCTGACGGGAGCGGCGGGCAAAAACCACCGTCACCCATATCATCACGGGAATCGTCAGGAAACTGGCGAGGGCCAACGGCCAGCTTAAAAAGAACATGGCAATGATTATTCCGACGAGGGCGAAGACGCTACCGATTACCTGGGTTAGCCCCTGACTGAGCAATTGATTAATCGTCTGGACATCGTTTACCAGCCGGGACATCAAATCCCCGGCCTGGTTCTTGTCGAAAAAGGCCAGTGGCAACCCCTGGATTTTATCGAAAATCGCTATCCGCAGATTAGCCAAAAACCGTTGCCCAATTGAACCAATCAGAAAAGCCTGCCCCGCCTGGGCCAGATAGCCCAGCACATAGATGCCCAATAACAGCAACATGGTCTGGTTTAGACCATCCTGATTTTTGCCAACGATATGGGTGTCAATCGCCTGTCCAATCAGGGCTGGGCCAACCGCCTGGACTGCGGCGCTGCCGATGACTAATCCCAATGTGCCGATTAATTGCCATCGGAAGGGCGCGAGATAGCCCACCAACCGGCCCAGCACCTTGCCACTTTTAGGGGTGGCTTCCTCGACTATTTCTTTATTTCGGGCTACGTGTTGCATTTGCTCACTTTCAGGCTAAAACTGCGGTGGCATTGTCGTTGTGAAGCTGCGATTCGACCAATTCCTGATATAGACCGCTCTGGCGCAATAATTCTTCGTGGGTGCCTTTTGCGACCAGATGACCGTGGTCAAGCAGCAAAATCAGGTCGGCATTGCGGACGGTGCTGATGCGCTGGGCGATAATAAAGGAGGTGCGATTGACCATCAGCTTTTGGAGAGCTTGCTGTAACTGGTATTCGGTTTCGGCATCCACCGCCGAGGTGCTATCATCCAGAATCAGTAGGGCCGGGTCGAGCAGCAAGGTGCGAGCGATTGCCAACCTTTGCCGTTGTCCGCCACTTAAACCTACGCCTCGCTCCCCGACGACGGTATTATAGCCCTCCGGGAAGCCGCTAATAAAGGCATGGGCCTGGGCCGCCCGTGCCGCCGTTTCCACTTCTTCCTGGGTCGCGCCGGGCCGCCCGTAAGCGATATTGTCGCGGATTGTGCCGCTAAACAGGGTCGCTTCCTGCAATGCAATCCCGACATGGGCGCGGAGACTTATCAGCGAAACATCTCGCACATCGTATTCATCTATCAGCACTCTGCCGCCGCTCACATCGTAAAAGCGTGGTATCAGGTTAATGACACTCGACTTGCCCGCCCCGGTGCGCCCCAAAATGGCGACGGTTTGCCCCGGCTCAACCACAAACGAGAAATTTTCGAGATTGTTGGTTTCGTTCCCGGCATAGCGGAAAGTCACGTTGTCGAATTCGACCCGCCCGTGAAGGTGGGTTAGCTGGATTGCGCCGGGCTTGTCCTCTACCTCAATCGGGGTGTCCAGCACTTCCAGCACCCGCCGGGCCGAGGCCGCCGATTGGGTCAGGGAAGTGATGGTGCTGCCCAGTACGAAAATTGGCATCAATAGAAAGCTTAGATAGGTATTGAAGGCCACCAACTCGCCCAGGCTCAAATTGCCGCCAATAGCCAGCCCACCGCCCAGCCAGATTATGCCCAGCGTCCCTAGATTGGCGATAAAGAAAATCAGAGGGAAAGTCAAAGCCGCGCCGCGCACGATTACCAAATTCTCGTTGAGCAAATCGTCATTGGCCTGGCTAAAGCGGGTCCGTTCAAACGGTTCGCGCACAAAGGCCCGAACTACCCGCACTCCCGCCACATTTTCCTGCAAAGTCGTATTCAGGTTGCCCAATTTTTGCTGTACCAACCGGAAACGCGGCCCGATTTTGCGGAAGAAGTAGATAAATACCCCCAGAATCGCCGGAATCATCGCCAGCGCCACTAGCGCCAGCCCCCAATTCATGGTCAGCAAAATAATTGCGCTGCCCGCCAGCATTAATAAGGCGTTGAGCAATTGCAAAATACCCATGCCGATGAAATTGCGGGCGGTATCCACATCGCTGGTGACGCGGGTCATAAGTTGTCCGGTCTGGGATTTATCGTGGTAGCTAAAGCTGAGGTTTTCGATTCGGGAAAAGATGGCGTTGCGTAAATCGTAGGCCGCGCCCTGGCTGGCCTTTTCGCTCCAAAAGCCCTGGGTAAAGGTAAACAGGTCGCGGACTACTGCTACCAAAAACAGGGCCAGCGATGCATACAAGATGACGGTCATATCTTTGGCGCTGATGCCCTTATCCAGCACAATCCGCAAAATCTGGGGACTGACCAGACTGCATCCTGTCACCAAAAGTAAGCTTAGGAAACCGCCCAGGGCCGTCAACCAATAAGGTTTGAGGTAGCCCAGCGCTCGCCACAGGTCGCGCATATATTTTATTGCTCCTTCACGGTTCTAAATAAAGCGTTATAAATACAGGATTTTTATTATAGTAAAATTACTTTGCGAGCAAATTATATGGCCCCGAGAGGACTCGAACCTCCGACGCAAGGTTTAGGAAACCTTCGCTCTATCCCCTGAGCTACGGAGCCGTTCAGGAACAGTCGAAATATAGCACCTGGGATGGGTCGCGTCAACCCATCGCCAGGTAAAATCGGGTGGCTCTTAAAGTTGTCCGGCCCGGCGTAGATAGCCCAGCATCTTGTAAATCAGCTTGGCGGAATAGAAATCGGCCCGCTCTTGACCCGGCATAGGGCAGAGTTCCATAACGTCGAAGCCGACGACTTCCATTTTTTCGCAGACCTGCCGGAAGATGGCGAAGAATTCCCGCCAGCGCAAGCCCCCCGGTTCAGGCGTACCAACCGAAGGCATTTCCGCCGGGTCGAAGGCATCGAGGTCTACCGTGACATAGACGTGCTTGCCCCATTTGAGCAACTCGTTAATATCAAAAGCTTTTTCGCTGCGCTCGTAGTCGTAGAGGATGCCGGTGCGGGGGTTGCTTTCGACAAAGCTGACCTCTTCCGGGCTGATGCTCCGCACGCCGACCACGTAAACCGGGACTTCCATATCGGCGATACGGCGCATAACACAGGCGTGGCTCAGTTCGCCATGATAGGTTATCCGCAAATCGCCGTGTGCATCAAAGCTCAACACTACCAAATCCGAAAACCGGGCTTGCAAGTCGCGAATAATCGGAATAGTTACACTGTGTTCGCCGCCGAGCGTGACCGCGAATTTGCCGTCATCGCTGGCTTTGGCGAAGGCCGCCCCGATAAGCTCCAGGCTATCTTCTTGTGAAAGCCCGGCGAAATCGAGTTCTTGCAGGGTGAAGATACCCATATCTATCGGTTCAAGTTTAAGCTCTTCATCATAAAGCTCGACTTGGGTGCTGGCCTCGATAATGGCGCTCGGCCCTTTCGCCGTCCCTTGCAGGTAAGAGGTGGTATTTTCCAGCCCGGCGGGTATAATCACTACTTTTGAGTTTTGGTAATCAGTTTTTTTATCCTCGGCCTCCATAAACTGAGTGGAATTGGCCTGTATTTCAAAATCCGGCTTTATTTCTGGCTTTAATAAAGTTGCCATTATATTCCTCACATCTTAATCCACTATAAAAGCAGCTTTCCATTTCCAGTTGTAGAACGAGAAAGCCGCTTCTTAACTTCCTAAATATAATCGCTCAGGCCGCTAGATTACTTGACTTCCTCGACCTTCAGGCTGTCGAAAGTGGCCTTGTTGATAAACTTGGTCAGGTTTACCTCGTCCCCATCCACCTTAGTCTTGGCGACGGCAGCATAGCGAACGGTGGTATCACCCTTGCCACTATTATACTGCTTTTTCTTGATGTCGCTGTCCGAAACTTCCACTTTCTTGCGATGCTTTACACTATAAAATTCCATGAGTATAAGACCTCCTAATTGGATAACATTCTAACCACTCAACCAACCAACTTATAACTAGCTAATAGATAGCTTTGCAAAAGAGCTTGCAAATCAGTCGCCTGGTCATTGCCCTTCAAGATACCACCTCGATTAGCCTCGAAGCAGTTTATCCTGATTTTGATATTAGCAAAGGAATTTGAGGCTGTCAAGCTCAAAATAGGACATTAGTACTTATAACTTATATGTATTCGCAATATTAATCAATTTCTCAGCAAATTTAGATATTCAGAGCAGCTTATTTTCTATAATGATAAGCGCTGGAAACCCGCCAAACTCTTATTGACGTGCCGCAAGTTTAGGGATAAAATATCCTTAAATAATATACTTTGCCCATCAGGGCAACCGTAAAAGGGAACTGGAGAAAAGGAGAAAGGTTCTCTCTGACCGGGGCAGTCTAGCAGATATTTGCTGGCTCGGTTAGAGTTGAACTTTTTTTATTGAAAAATATCTGGTTGACCGAAAAGATTGAGGGAAACGAAAATGCAAGCAACCGAAAGCCGATTGGCGGCGCTCAAAGCTAAACAATTTGATTTGGCGATTATCGGGGGTGGGATTATCGGGGCGGGAATTGCTCGTGATGCGGCAGGGCGGGGGCTACGGGTGGCGCTCTTTGAGAAGAATGATTATGGCAGTGGAACTTCCAGTCGCTCGACCCGCTTGATTCACGGCGGACTGCGCTATCTGGAACTGCTGGATTTTGCCTTAGTACGGCTGGATTTGAAGGAGCGCGAAACCCTGCTCCATATCGCCCCCCATCTGGTACGACCATTGGGCTTTATTGTGCCATTTTACCGCAAAAGCTTATTTTATCGCACCCGACTTCGCCTGGGCCTATATCTCTACGATTGGTTGAGCTTTGACAAGAGCTTGCCCAACCACAAGTCTTTTTCAAAGGCCGAAACTCTGCGGCAAGAACCCTCCCTCAAGGCCGAAGGGTTGCAGGGTTCATCGCTATATTACGATGGACAGGTGGCCCTGACCGAGCGATTGGTGATGGAAAATATTCTGGCAGCCCGCCAAAAGGGGGCGCTTTGCTACAACTATACCAAAGTCGAAGAGCTGGTAAAACAGGGTAACAGAGTGGTCGGGGTGCGCGTCCGCGACGAGTTGGGCGAGGGTGAAAATGAGTTGGTCGAGGTTCAGGCCCGGCAAGTGATTAACGCTTCAGGGGCGTGGCTGGACGGGGTGGAGCAGCAATTGACCGGTCAGGCCAGTCGCAAGGTGCGCCGAACCAAAGGGATTCATTTTACTTCCCCGGCTTCGGTCAAAAACGCGGTAGTGCTGTTCGCCGACGATAATCGCCTGTTTTTTGTAATTCCCTGGCTGAACTATGCCTGGGTCGGGACGACGGATACTGATTTTGAGAGCGAACTGGAAAGCGTGCGGGCTGACCGCGACGATGTGGAATATCTGCTAAAAACCGTCCGGGGAGTTTTCCCCCGCGCCGACTGGGATACCATCTATTTCACCAATGCCGGAGTACGGGCGCTGGTGCGGCAAGATGGCAAAGACGAATCGGCGGTGTCGCGCAAACACGCCTTGATAGACCACACCGACAAAGGCGACCTGCCCGGTCTGCTTTCGGTGGTCGGCGGCAAAATCACGGCCTACCGGGGGATTGCCGAAGATGCGGTAGATTTGGCGACCAAAAAGCTGGGGCTGCGGGCCAAAAGCACTACCGCTAAAGAAGTTCTGCCGGGTGGGGCAACCGGCTCTTTAGACGAGTTCCGCCCTCTCTTGCAGTCTCAGGCCGCCCAATTCGGGATTACAGCTGCTCAGGCCGAGCATCTGCTCAATCTGTACGGCAGCCGGGCGGCGGAGGTGCTGGCCCTGATTTCGATTGATAAGACGCTGGCTGCCCCGCTTCATCCGGCTTATCCGGTGTTAGAGGCCGAGCTTAGATTCAGCGTGGAGCAGGAGCAATGCCTCACCTTGTGCGATTTCATGATGCGCCGCACCGAGCTATATTTCAGTCCCGACCAGGGTCGTCAGGTTGCCTCGCTAGTGTCGGAAAAACTGGCCCAACTGCTCGGCTGGGACGACCCGCGCCGCCATCAGGAAGAACTGGCCTACGCTCAAGCTCTGGCCTGGACGCAGGAATGGCGCGAGCAACCCGCCACCCCTGCCCCCGCCATCCAAACCGACCCGGAATTGGTCAAAGCTTAAAAGTAGTCAGTGGTCAGTGGTCAGTAGGAAAGTTTTGAGTTTTGAGTTTTGAGTTTTGAGTTTTAAGTTAAAATAATAGCATTAGCCGGATTTATTCCGTCTTCCGTCCTGTCTTTGTCTGACCACTGACCACTGCTCCCCGAATTGCCGGGTTGCACCAAAGCCGCTATAATGCGGTTTATGGTAAGCAACCCGATTATTATGCTCCGAAAAGGGCGGGAATGGCAGCTTCAGCGCGGGCATCCCTGGCTGTTTTCGGGCGCAATCCAGCAAATTCCCAAAAGCGTTGCGCCGGGCGGTCTGGTAGACCTGCTTGATGCGACAGGCCAGTTTGTGGCTCGTGGTTATTTTAACCCACAGACCGATATTGCGGTGCGGGTCTTGACCCGTAATCCGGCAGAGGCGATTGACCAGGCTTTTTTCCAGCGTCAGATTCAGCAAGCCCTTGATTTGCGGCGGCTGGCCCTTGACTTGTCGCAGACCGATGTCTTTCGGTTGGTCAACGCCGAGGGCGATTTTTTGCCCGGCCTGATAGTGGATAATTATGCCGGGGTGTTGGTCGTGCAAAGTCACACCGCCGGAATTGACCGTCTTTTAGATGTAATCATTCCGGCCCTGTCCGAAGTAATCCAGCCTAAAGCGATTATCTTGCGGAACGATGTCGCGGTACGTACGCGAGAAGGGTTGGAGAAAAAGGAAGCCCGCCTGGTAGCGGGCGACCTACCCGCCGATTTGACCATCTGTGAAAATGGCTTGAGTTTTGGGATTGACCCCTGGAAGGGCCAAAAAACCGGCTTTTTTGCCGATCAACGTGACAAACGCCGGGCGCTCCAAAAGTATGCCGCCAATCTGACCAAGCCGGATGCAACCCTGCTCAATTGCTTTAGCTATAGCGCCGGTTTTTCGGTGTACGCGGCGGCGGTCAATCGCGGGCTACGCACGATTAATATTGACCAATCGGCGAGTGCTTTGGAGCTGGCCCGTCGCAATTTCACCCTGAACGGTCTTAACCCGGCGGCTCATGGCTTTGAGGCTACCGATGCTTTCAAGTGGTTGGAACAGGCCCGCGAGCAGGGTCAGCAATTTGATATAGTTATTCTCGACCCGCCCGCCTTTGCCAAGAGCAATAGCGAGAAGAAAAAGGCTTTACAGGGCTATACCCGGCTCAATCGGCTGGGTCTGCCGTTGGTTAAACCCGGTGGGGTGCTTTTGACCTGCTCCTGCACCGGGGTTATCGGGCTGGACGAGTTCGAGAACTGTCTGCGCGAGGCGATGGCGGCGACCGGGCGCTCTATTCAGATGCTGGAAATCTTCGAGAACGGAGCCGACCACCCGGTCAATCTGGCTGCCCCGGAAGGCCGTTACCTGAAAGCGTTGTTTGGTCGAGTGGGATGAGCAAAGGAGTTATATGCTATTAGGCGCACACATGTCGGTATCTGGTGGACTACACCTGGCCTTTGAGCAAGGCCAGGCGGTTGGCTGTCAGACCATGCAGATTTTTACCAAGAGCCAGCGGCAGTGGAAAAGCAAGCCGCTGACCGAAGTCGAAATCGGGGCATGGCAGAAAGTTCGGGCCGCTCACCAGATTGAGCCAGTGCTGACCCACGATAGCTATTTGATAAACCTGGCGAGTCCGGTGGAGGAAGCCTGGGAGAAGTCGGTAGCGGCCTTCAAGGAGGAGATAGAGCGCAATACCCTCCTGGGGATTTCTTATCTGGTGACGCACGCCGGGGCGCACATGAGTAGTGGCGAGGAAACCGGGTTGGCCCGCATCGCCGAGGCGGTCAACCGGGTGCATTTTGAGGTGTCCGAGGAAACAGGCCGCGCCCCCGAAACTATGATTCTGTTTGAGACTACCGCCGGACAGGGGACGGCCCTGGGCTACAAGTTCGAGCATTGGGCGCGATTGCTGGAATTGCTGGAACACCCCGACTGGACTGGAATTTGCTTTGATACCTGCCATGTCTTTGCCGCCGGGTACGACCTGACTACCCCGGAAGGCTATCAGAACGCAATGGATGAATTCGAGCGGCTGATAGGGATAGAGCGGCTTCGGGCCTTTCATCTCAACGACAGCCAAAAGGGGTTAGGTTGTCGGGTAGACCGCCACGAGGCGATTGGCAAAGGCGCGATGGGCCTTGAGCCGTTCCGCTTTTTGATGAATGATAGCCGCTTTGAGAATGTGCCGATGGTGTTGGAAACCCCCAAAGGCCCGGACAACGCTGAGGACATCGAAAATCTGGCAGTACTTCGCGGCCTGATCGGAACAATAGCACCATAGGACTCCCGCTTGAGACAATTTTTCAGATTTTAGATTTCAGATTTTAGATTTTAGATTTTAGATTTTAGATTTTAGATTGAGGAAACATGCAGATAACCAATGAAGATGACAAGGGTTTTGGATTGACCGAGTTTTTGGCGAAACCGCTTTTCGCGCACTTAGCCTCGGCCTCGCAGGATGGGCCACGCGGTTCGTCGGTCTGGTTCTTGTGGGAAGACGGCATAATCTGGATTATCAGTAACCACAAGACCGACAGCTTTCCGCATCGGTTGGAGCTTGACCCGCGCTGCTCCGTCGGAATCGTGGACTATAACCATGCAAGCGGGTTGGTGCAGCAGGTTGGGCTGCGCGGGCGGGCGACAGTCGAGCCATTCGACCCGGAGCGGGCCAGACGACTGTTGCGCCGCTATCTGGGCGCTGACGAGCGGCGCTGGCCTACCCGCTTTGTTCAGGTTTTCGACAACCCGGATAGTCTGTTGGTGCGCTTCGACCCCGAAATCGCGGTCATCCGCGACCAATCGTATGTCTTGCTGGATGGAGAATAGCGGTTGGCTATAAGAATAAGCAATAGTTAAGGAAGCACAATGAGTGAACCCGAAAGAGTAATGCGCCCGTCGGCTTTTCCAATGATTGAGCCAGAGGAAGCCACCAAAATAATTTTTGAGAACGTTGCTGCCCCAGGGCCGGAGAATACCGAGGATATTAGTCTGAGCGAGGGAGATGGGCGAATATTAGCCGAGGATGTCTACGCCCGTGAGAATATGCCGCCTTTCGATACGACGGCAGTAGATGGCTATGCGTTGCTGGTGAGCGATGGCATGGAGGTCCGGCGGATTCTGGGCGACCAGATGGCGGGGCGCATCAGTGGTATGACGGTGGTGTCGGGGACGGCAACCCGGATTATGACCGGCGCACCTCTGCCGCCCGGCGCGGATAGCGTGATTATGGTCGAGGACACCAGCGAAGCGGCAGAGATGTTGGAAGTCCGCAAACAACCCGGTACGGGCGACAATATCCGCCCCAATGGTCAGGATTTGCAGGCCGGACAATTGGTGCTGAAGGCCGGGGCGCTGCTTGGCCCGGCAGAATTGGGGTTGATTGCGACGGTCAACCTGCCCAAATTCAAAGCTTATTGCCGTCCCCGGATTGCGGTGGTTTCGACGGGCGATGAAATCGTCGAGCCAGGCAGTACGACCCAGCCGGGCCAGATTTACGATAGCAACCGTTTTAGCCTTATGTCAGCCGTGCGGCGGGCCTACGCCGAGCCGGTTTCGCTGGGCATCGCGCCTGATACCAAAGAGGGTTTGCGGGCGTTGATTCACGAAGCCCTCGCCAGCTACGACGGCCTGATAACCAGTGGCGGGGTGTCAGTCGGCAAGCTGGATTTAGTCAAAGAGCTTTTGGAGGAAATCGGTAAAATTCACTTTGGGCGGGTGAACCTGAAACCGGGTAAACCGCTCACCTTCGTCACCGTCGAGATTGACGGCAAGAGCAAGCCGGTATTCGGGTTGCCGGGTTTCCCCGTGTCCAGCCTGGTTTCGTTTGAACTGTTTGTGCGCCCGGCAATCCTTAAATTAGGCGGACGCACCCGGCTACAACGCCCGGTAGTCCAGGTGCAACTGGAACACGATATCAGCCATTCGCCTGACCGCAACGAGTTCACCCGTGCGATTGTCACCCAGCACTACGACCCGACGACCCAAAGCTATCGCTATACCGCCAGTACTACCGGGGTGCAAAACAGCAGTCGGCTACTCTCGATGCTAGGGGCAAACGCCTTATTGCGCCTCGCCCCCGGCCCGAATCTCATATCGCAAGGTCAATACGTCCCAGCCTTGTTGCTGGACTGAGTCGATTGAGGTCGCAGGCTCATTTTGCTTGCTTATAGCGGTCCAAAATGTTATACTTTGACGCGGCGTTTTAATACGCCAACCCGATGGGGCTAAACAAATAAGCACGTTGCCCGACTGCTCGGTATGTGTCTGCGGCTATGCCCGGATTACCGGCGGAATGACGGCGGCGGAAGTCTAACACAATTGGAAAGGAACTCAAAAAGCAATGGTTGCTACCATTACTGATGCTCCCGCGACCCCTGCCACTCCGGTAATTGGGGCGCGACCTCTGGCAACAATCGAGGCTGGTCAATCCCAGGCCGTCGTTATGAAGATGTTGCTGGAAGCCGGGGTTCACTTCGGACACCAAACCAAGCGGTGGAATCCGAAGATGCGCCCTTATATCTTCACCGAGCGCAATGGCATTCACATTATTGACCTGGCCCAGACCGTCACCGGGCTGGACTCGGCGGTGGCTTTTGTCGAAGAACTGGCGGCCCAGGGTGGTCGGCTGTTGCTGGTCGGTACCAAAAAGCAGGCCCAGGATGTGATTGCCGAAGAAGCCCGCCGCTGCGGACAATACTTTGTCAACAAGCGCTGGCCCGGTGGTTTGCTGACCAACTTCGTGACCATCAAGACTCGGTTGCGCTATCTGGCTGACCTGGAAGCCCAAAAAGCGCGGGGCGAGTTTGAACTCCGCACCAAGAAAGAGGCCAGTAGCCTCTCCGAGAAGATGCGTAAGCTGACCGAGGTGCTGGGTGGTATCAAGAACATGCAGGATTTACCCAGCGCTATGTTTGTGATTGACCCGCATAAAGAGCGGATTGCCATGAAAGAGGCTCTGCGGCTGGAAATTCCGGTTATCGCCATTGGTGATACCAACGCCGACCCGGATGAGATTAACTATGTCATTCCCGGCAATGACGACGCAATTCGGGCCATCAAAATCATCACCGCCCGGCTTGCCGATGCTTTCCTGCAAGGTCAGGCCCGCCGCGAAGCTACTCGTGCCGAGCATATGATGAGTGAAGATGAACAGCAAGCGCGAGGTGGAGACCGAGGCGGAGACCGCAATCGTGACCGTGACCGCAATCGTGACCGTGACCGCAATCGTGACCGTGACCGCAATGACCGGGGTGGAGACCGCAACCGGGGTGGAGACCGCAACCGTGACCGCAACGAGCGCCCGAATAACTCAGCTCAAACGGCGGCTCCTGCTCCCACCCCAGCACCGACCCCCGTCGCAGTAGCCGAAGTGGAAGCTCCGGCGGTGGTCGAGGCCAAAACCGAGAATACCGAGAGCTAGATTACTAGATTTTATTTAGAGTAGTTGTATAGAGGAGAAAGAAAAGTGGAAATTTCGGCGCAGGCGGTGAAGACGCTCCGCGAAGAAACCGGCGCGGGCATCCTGGAATGCAAAAACGCTCTGACTGAGTCCGACGGCGATTTCAAAAAGGCCAAAGTCTGGCTGGAAGCGCGCGGACTGAAAAAGGCCGAGAAAGTGACCGGGCGCGAGGCCAAACAAGGCTTGATTGAAACCTATGTCCATCAGGGTCGGGTTGGAGCGATGGTCGAACTTAGTTGCGAGACCGACTTTGTGGCTCGGACTGAGGATTTTCAGAAGCTGGCTAAAGATATTGCCTTGCATATTGCCGGGGTTGGCCCGACCTATGTTTCGGTCAACGACATTCCAGAAGAAGAGCATGAGGAAGCCAAGCGCGAGCATGGCGACAACATCAAGAAGGCGTTCTATGATGAGAAAGTGCTGCTGGAACAGCCTTTCGTCCGGGATGGCAAGGTTAGCATCAACGATATGCTGATTCAGGCCCGTGCCAAGCTTGGCGAAAATATCTTGCTGCGTCGCTTCGTCCGCTACGAACTAGGCAAGTAAGTCAATCCTGGCTACTAGATAACCGATACTGAGATTTAAAAAGGCTTCCATTGCCCATGGGCAATGGAAGCCTTTTTAAATCTCAGTATCGGTTATCTAGTAGCCAGGATTGACTTACTTGCCTAGTTCGTAGCGGACGAAGCGACGCAGCAAGATATTTTCGCCAAGCTTGGCACGGGCCTGAATCAGCATATCGTTGATGCTAACCTTGCCATCCCGGACGAAAGGCTGTTCCAGCAGCACTTTCTCATCATAGAACGCCTTCTTGATGTTGTCGCCATGCTCGCGCTTGGCTTCCTCATGCTCTTCTTCTGGAATGTCGTTGACCGAAACATAGGTCGGGCCAACCCCGGCAATATGCAAGGCAATATCTTTAGCCAGCTTCTGAAAATCCTCAGTCCGAGCCACAAAGTCGGTCTCGCAACTAAGTTCGACCATCGCTCCAACCCGACCCTGATGGACATAGGTTTCAATCAAGCCTTGTTTGGCCTCGCGCCCGGTCACTTTCTCGGCCTTTTTCAGTCCGCGCGCTTCCAGCCAGACTTTGGCCTTTTTGAAATCGCCGTCGGACTCAGTCAGAGCGTTTTTGCATTCCAGGATGCCCGCGCCGGTTTCTTCGCGGAGCGTCTTCACCGCCTGCGCCGAAATTTCCACTTTTCTTTCTCCTCTATACAACTACTCTAAATAAAATCTAGTAATCTAGCTCTCGGTATTCTCGGTTTTGGCCTCGACCACCGCCGGAGCTTCCACTTCGGCTACTGCGACGGGGGTCGGTGCTGGGGTGGGAGCAGGAGCCGCCGTTTGAGCTGAGTTATTCGGGCGCTCGTTGCGGTCACGGTTGCGGTCTCCACCCCGGTTGCGGTCTCCACCCCGGTCATTGCGGTCACGGTCACGATTGCGGTCACGGTCACGATTGCGGTCACGGTCACGATTGCGGTCTCCGCCTCGGTCTCCACCTCGCGCTTGCTGTTCATCTTCACTCATCATATGCTCGGCACGAGTAGCTTCGCGGCGGGCCTGACCTTGCAGGAAAGCATCGGCAAGCCGGGCGGTGATGATTTTGATGGCCCGAATTGCGTCGTCATTGCCGGGAATGACATAGTTAATCTCATCCGGGTCGGCGTTGGTATCACCAATGGCGATAACCGGAATTTCCAGCCGCAGAGCCTCTTTCATGGCAATCCGCTCTTTATGCGGGTCAATCACAAACATAGCGCTGGGTAAATCCTGCATGTTCTTGATACCACCCAGCACCTCGGTCAGCTTACGCATCTTCTCGGAGAGGCTACTGGCCTCTTTCTTGGTGCGGAGTTCAAACTCGCCCCGCGCTTTTTGGGCTTCCAGGTCAGCCAGATAGCGCAACCGAGTCTTGATGGTCACGAAGTTGGTCAGCAAACCACCGGGCCAGCGCTTGTTGACAAAGTATTGTCCGCAGCGGCGGGCTTCTTCGGCAATCACATCCTGGGCCTGCTTTTTGGTACCGACCAGCAACAGCCGACCACCCTGGGCCGCCAGTTCTTCGACAAAAGCCACCGCCGAGTCCAGCCCGGTGACGGTCTGGGCCAGGTCAATAATGTGAATGCCATTGCGCTCGGTGAAGATATAAGGGCGCATCTTCGGATTCCACCGCTTGGTTTGGTGTCCGAAGTGAACCCCGGCTTCCAGCAACATCTTCATAACGACGGCCTGGGATTGACCAGCCTCGATTGTTGCCAGAGGTCGCGCCCCAATTACCGGAGTGGCAGGGGTCGCGGGAGCATCAGTAATGGTAGCAACCATTGCTTTTTGAGTTCCTTTCCAATTGTGTTAGACTTCCGCCGCCGTCATTCCGCCGGTAATCCGGGCATAGCCGCAGACACATACCGAGCAGTCGGGCAACGTGCTTATTTGTTTAGCCCCATCGGGTTGGCGTATTAAAACGCCGCGTCAAAGTATAACATTTTGGACCGCTATAAGCAAGCAAAATGAGCCTGCGACCTCAATCGACTCAGTCCAGCAACAAGGCTGGGACGTATTGACCTTGCGATATGAGATTCGGGCCGGGGGCGAGGCGCAATAAGGCGTTTGCCCCTAGCATCGAGAGTAGCCGACTGCTGTTTTGCACCCCGGTAGTACTGGCGGTATAGCGATAGCTTTGGGTCGTCGGGTCGTAGTGCTGGGTGACAATCGCACGGGTGAACTCGTTGCGGTCAGGCGAATGGCTGATATCGTGTTCCAGTTGCACCTGGACTACCGGGCGTTGTAGCCGGGTGCGTCCGCCTAATTTAAGGATTGCCGGGCGCACAAACAGTTCAAACGAAACCAGGCTGGACACGGGGAAACCCGGCAACCCGAATACCGGCTTGCTCTTGCCGTCAATCTCGACGGTGACGAAGGTGAGCGGTTTACCCGGTTTCAGGTTCACCCGCCCAAAGTGAATTTTACCGATTTCCTCCAAAAGCTCTTTGACTAAATCCAGCTTGCCGACTGACACCCCGCCACTGGTTATCAGGCCGTCGTAGCTGGCGAGGGCTTCGTGAATCAACGCCCGCAAACCCTCTTTGGTATCAGGCGCGATGCCCAGCGAAACCGGCTCGGCGTAGGCCCGCCGCACGGCTGACATAAGGCTAAAACGGTTGCTATCGTAAATCTGGCCCGGCTGGGTCGTACTGCCTGGCTCGACGATTTCATCGCCCGTCGAAACCACCGCAATCCGGGGACGGCAATAAGCTTTGAATTTGGGCAGGTTGACCGTCGCAATCAACCCCAATTCTGCCGGGCCAAGCAGCGCCCCGGCCTTCAGCACCAATTGTCCGGCCTGCAAATCCTGACCATTGGGGCGGATATTGTCGCCCGTACCGGGTTGTTTGCGGACTTCCAACATCTCTGCCGCTTCGCTGGTGTCCTCGACCATAATCACGCTATCCGCGCCGGGCGGCAGAGGTGCGCCGGTCATAATCCGGGTTGCCGTCCCCGACACCACCGTCATACCACTGATGCGCCCCGCCATCTGGTCGCCCAGAATCCGCCGGACCTCCATGCCATCGCTCACCAGCAACGCATAGCCATCTACTGCCGTCGTATCGAAAGGCGGCATATTCTCACGGGCGTAGACATCCTCGGCTAATATTCGCCCATCTCCCTCGCTCAGACTAATATCCTCGGTATTCTCCGGCCCTGGGGCAGCAACGTTCTCAAAAATTATTTTGGTGGCTTCCTCTGGCTCAATCATTGGAAAAGCCGACGGGCGCATTACTCTTTCGGGTTCACTCATTGTGCTTCCTTAACTATTGCTTATTCTTATAGCCAACCGCTATTCTCCATCCAGCAAGACATACGATTGGTCGCGGATGACCGCGATTTCGGGGTCGAAGCGCACCAACAGACTATCCGGGTTGTCGAAAACCTGAACAAAGCGGGTAGGCCAGCGCCGCTCGTCAGCGCCCAGATAGCGGCGCAACAGTCGTCTGGCCCGCTCCGGGTCGAATGGCTCGACTGTCGCCCGCCCGCGCAGCCCAACCTGCTGCACCAACCCGCTTGCATGGTTATAGTCCACGATTCCGACGGAGCAGCGCGGGTCAAGCTCCAACCGATGCGGAAAGCTGTCGGTCTTGTGGTTACTGATAATCCAGATTATGCCGTCTTCCCACAAGAACCAGACCGACGAACCGCGTGGCCCATCCTGCGAGGCCGAGGCTAAGTGCGCGAAAAGCGGTTTCGCCAAAAACTCGGTCAATCCAAAACCCTTGTCATCTTCATTGGTTATCTGCATGTTTCC
The DNA here is from genome assembly GCA_038245615.1 of Chloroflexia bacterium. Classification (GTDB taxonomy): domain Bacteria; phylum Chloroflexota; class Chloroflexia; order Chloroheliales; family Chloroheliaceae; genus 54-19. Next base: position 51,760 of record JBBRSG010000001.1, read on the forward strand.
TCAATCTAAAATCTAAAATCTAAAATCTAAAATCTAAAATCTGAAATCTAAAATCTGAAAAATTGTCTCAAGCGGGAGTCCTATGGTGCTATTGTTCCGATCAGGCCGCGAAGTACTGCCAGATTTTCGATGTCCTCAGCGTTGTCCGGGCCTTTGGGGGTTTCCAACACCATCGGCACATTCTCAAAGCGGCTATCATTCATCAAAAAGCGGAACGGCTCAAGGCCCATCGCGCCTTTGCCAATCGCCTCGTGGCGGTCTACCCGACAACCTAACCCCTTTTGGCTGTCGTTGAGATGAAAGGCCCGAAGCCGCTCTATCCCTATCAGCCGCTCGAATTCATCCATTGCGTTCTGATAGCCTTCCGGGGTAGTCAGGTCGTACCCGGCGGCAAAGACATGGCAGGTATCAAAGCAAATTCCAGTCCAGTCGGGGTGTTCCAGCAATTCCAGCAATCGCGCCCAATGCTCGAACTTGTAGCCCAGGGCCGTCCCCTGTCCGGCGGTAGTCTCAAACAGAATCATAGTTTCGGGGGCGCGGCCTGTTTCCTCGGACACCTCAAAATGCACCCGGTTGACCGCCTCGGCGATGCGGGCCAACCCGGTTTCCTCGCCACTACTCATGTGCGCCCCGGCGTGCGTCACCAGATAAGAAATCCCCAGGAGGGTATTGCGCTCTATCTCCTCCTTGAAGGCCGCTACCGACTTCTCCCAGGCTTCCTCCACCGGACTCGCCAGGTTTATCAAATAGCTATCGTGGGTCAGCACTGGCTCAATCTGGTGAGCGGCCCGAACTTTCTGCCATGCCCCGATTTCGACTTCGGTCAGCGGCTTGCTTTTCCACTGCCGCTGGCTCTTGGTAAAAATCTGCATGGTCTGACAGCCAACCGCCTGGCCTTGCTCAAAGGCCAGGTGTAGTCCACCAGATACCGACATGTGTGCGCCTAATAGCATATAACTCCTTTGCTCATCCCACTCGACCAAACAACGCTTTCAGGTAACGGCCTTCCGGGGCAGCCAGATTGACCGGGTGGTCGGCTCCGTTCTCGAAGATTTCCAGCATCTGAATAGAGCGCCCGGTCGCCGCCATCGCCTCGCGCAGACAGTTCTCGAACTCGTCCAGCCCGATAACCCCGGTGCAGGAGCAGGTCAAAAGCACCCCACCGGGTTTAACCAACGGCAGACCCAGCCGATTGAGCCGGGTATAGCCCTGTAAAGCCTTTTTCTTCTCGCTATTGCTCTTGGCAAAGGCGGGCGGGTCGAGAATAACTATATCAAATTGCTGACCCTGCTCGCGGGCCTGTTCCAACCACTTGAAAGCATCGGTAGCCTCAAAGCCATGAGCCGCCGGGTTAAGACCGTTCAGGGTGAAATTGCGACGGGCCAGCTCCAAAGCACTCGCCGATTGGTCAATATTAATCGTGCGTAGCCCGCGATTGACCGCCGCCGCGTACACCGAAAAACCGGCGCTATAGCTAAAGCAATTGAGCAGGGTTGCATCCGGCTTGGTCAGATTGGCGGCATACTTTTGGAGCGCCCGGCGTTTGTCACGTTGATCGGCAAAAAAGCCGGTTTTTTGGCCCTTCCAGGGGTCAATCCCAAAACTCAAGCCATTTTCACAGATGGTCAAATCGGCGGGTAGGTCGCCCGCTACCAGGCGGGCTTCCTTTTTCTCCAACCCTTCTCGCGTACGTACCGCGACATCGTTCCGCAAGATAATCGCTTTAGGCTGGATTACTTCGGACAGGGCCGGAATGATTACATCTAAAAGACGGTCAATTCCGGCGGTGTGACTTTGCACGACCAACACCCCGGCATAATTATCCACTATCAGGCCGGGCAAAAAATCGCCCTCGGCGTTGACCAACCGAAAGACATCGGTCTGCGACAAGTCAAGGGCCAGCCGCCGCAAATCAAGGGCTTGCTGAATCTGACGCTGGAAAAAAGCCTGGTCAATCGCCTCTGCCGGATTACGGGTCAAGACCCGCACCGCAATATCGGTCTGTGGGTTAAAATAACCACGAGCCACAAACTGGCCTGTCGCATCAAGCAGGTCTACCAGACCGCCCGGCGCAACGCTTTTGGGAATTTGCTGGATTGCGCCCGAAAACAGCCAGGGATGCCCGCGCTGAAGCTGCCATTCCCGCCCTTTTCGGAGCATAATAATCGGGTTGCTTACCATAAACCGCATTATAGCGGCTTTGGTGCAACCCGGCAATTCGGGGAGCAGTGGTCAGTGGTCAGACAAAGACAGGACGGAAGACGGAATAAATCCGGCTAATGCTATTATTTTAACTTAAAACTCAAAACTCAAAACTCAAAACTCAAAACTTTCCTACTGACCACTGACCACTGACTACTTTTAAGCTTTGACCAATTCCGGGTCGGTTTGGATGGCGGGGGCAGGGGTGGCGGGTTGCTCGCGCCATTCCTGCGTCCAGGCCAGAGCTTGAGCGTAGGCCAGTTCTTCCTGATGGCGGCGCGGGTCGTCCCAGCCGAGCAGTTGGGCCAGTTTTTCCGACACTAGCGAGGCAACCTGACGACCCTGGTCGGGACTGAAATATAGCTCGGTGCGGCGCATCATGAAATCGCACAAGGTGAGGCATTGCTCCTGCTCCACGCTGAATCTAAGCTCGGCCTCTAACACCGGATAAGCCGGATGAAGCGGGGCAGCCAGCGTCTTATCAATCGAAATCAGGGCCAGCACCTCCGCCGCCCGGCTGCCGTACAGATTGAGCAGATGCTCGGCCTGAGCAGCTGTAATCCCGAATTGGGCGGCCTGAGACTGCAAGAGAGGGCGGAACTCGTCTAAAGAGCCGGTTGCCCCACCCGGCAGAACTTCTTTAGCGGTAGTGCTTTTGGCCCGCAGCCCCAGCTTTTTGGTCGCCAAATCTACCGCATCTTCGGCAATCCCCCGGTAGGCCGTGATTTTGCCGCCGACCACCGAAAGCAGACCGGGCAGGTCGCCTTTGTCGGTGTGGTCTATCAAGGCGTGTTTGCGCGACACCGCCGATTCGTCTTTGCCATCTTGCCGCACCAGCGCCCGTACTCCGGCATTGGTGAAATAGATGGTATCCCAGTCGGCGCGGGGGAAAACTCCCCGGACGGTTTTTAGCAGATATTCCACATCGTCGCGGTCAGCCCGCACGCTTTCCAGTTCGCTCTCAAAATCAGTATCCGTCGTCCCGACCCAGGCATAGTTCAGCCAGGGAATTACAAAAAACAGGCGATTATCGTCGGCGAACAGCACTACCGCGTTTTTGACCGAAGCCGGGGAAGTAAAATGAATCCCTTTGGTTCGGCGCACCTTGCGACTGGCCTGACCGGTCAATTGCTGCTCCACCCCGTCCAGCCACGCCCCTGAAGCGTTAATCACTTGCCGGGCCTGAACCTCGACCAACTCATTTTCACCCTCGCCCAACTCGTCGCGGACGCGCACCCCGACCACTCTGTTACCCTGTTTTACCAGCTCTTCGACTTTGGTATAGTTGTAGCAAAGCGCCCCCTTTTGGCGGGCTGCCAGAATATTTTCCATCACCAATCGCTCGGTCAGGGCCACCTGTCCATCGTAATATAGCGATGAACCCTGCAACCCTTCGGCCTTGAGGGAGGGTTCTTGCCGCAGAGTTTCGGCCTTTGAAAAAGACTTGTGGTTGGGCAAGCTCTTGTCAAAGCTCAACCAATCGTAGAGATATAGGCCCAGGCGAAGTCGGGTGCGATAAAATAAGCTTTTGCGGTAAAATGGCACAATAAAGCCCAATGGTCGTACCAGATGGGGGGCGATATGGAGCAGGGTTTCGCGCTCCTTCAAATCCAGCCGTACTAAGGCAAAATCCAGCAGTTCCAGATAGCGCAGTCCGCCGTGAATCAAGCGGGTCGAGCGACTGGAAGTTCCACTGCCATAATCATTCTTCTCAAAGAGCGCCACCCGTAGCCCCCGCCCTGCCGCATCACGAGCAATTCCCGCCCCGATAATCCCACCCCCGATAATCGCCAAATCAAATTGTTTAGCTTTGAGCGCCGCCAATCGGCTTTCGGTTGCTTGCATTTTCGTTTCCCTCAATCTTTTCGGTCAACCAGATATTTTTCAATAAAAAAAGTTCAACTCTAACCGAGCCAGCAAATATCTGCTAGACTGCCCCGGTCAGAGAGAACCTTTCTCCTTTTCTCCAGTTCCCTTTTACGGTTGCCCTGATGGGCAAAGTATATTATTTAAGGATATTTTATCCCTAAACTTGCGGCACGTCAATAAGAGTTTGGCGGGTTTCCAGCGCTTATCATTATAGAAAATAAGCTGCTCTGAATATCTAAATTTGCTGAGAAATTGATTAATATTGCGAATACATATAAGTTATAAGTACTAATGTCCTATTTTGAGCTTGACAGCCTCAAATTCCTTTGCTAATATCAAAATCAGGATAAACTGCTTCGAGGCTAATCGAGGTGGTATCTTGAAGGGCAATGACCAGGCGACTGATTTGCAAGCTCTTTTGCAAAGCTATCTATTAGCTAGTTATAAGTTGGTTGGTTGAGTGGTTAGAATGTTATCCAATTAGGAGGTCTTATACTCATGGAATTTTATAGTGTAAAGCATCGCAAGAAAGTGGAAGTTTCGGACAGCGACATCAAGAAAAAGCAGTATAATAGTGGCAAGGGTGATACCACCGTTCGCTATGCTGCCGTCGCCAAGACTAAGGTGGATGGGGACGAGGTAAACCTGACCAAGTTTATCAACAAGGCCACTTTCGACAGCCTGAAGGTCGAGGAAGTCAAGTAATCTAGCGGCCTGAGCGATTATATTTAGGAAGTTAAGAAGCGGCTTTCTCGTTCTACAACTGGAAATGGAAAGCTGCTTTTATAGTGGATTAAGATGTGAGGAATATAATGGCAACTTTATTAAAGCCAGAAATAAAGCCGGATTTTGAAATACAGGCCAATTCCACTCAGTTTATGGAGGCCGAGGATAAAAAAACTGATTACCAAAACTCAAAAGTAGTGATTATACCCGCCGGGCTGGAAAATACCACCTCTTACCTGCAAGGGACGGCGAAAGGGCCGAGCGCCATTATCGAGGCCAGCACCCAAGTCGAGCTTTATGATGAAGAGCTTAAACTTGAACCGATAGATATGGGTATCTTCACCCTGCAAGAACTCGATTTCGCCGGGCTTTCACAAGAAGATAGCCTGGAGCTTATCGGGGCGGCCTTCGCCAAAGCCAGCGATGACGGCAAATTCGCGGTCACGCTCGGCGGCGAACACAGTGTAACTATTCCGATTATTCGCGACTTGCAAGCCCGGTTTTCGGATTTGGTAGTGTTGAGCTTTGATGCACACGGCGATTTGCGGATAACCTATCATGGCGAACTGAGCCACGCCTGTGTTATGCGCCGTATCGCCGATATGGAAGTCCCGGTTTACGTGGTCGGCGTGCGGAGCATCAGCCCGGAAGAGGTCAGCTTTGTCGAAAGCAACCCCCGCACCGGCATCCTCTACGACTACGAGCGCAGCGAAAAAGCTTTTGATATTAACGAGTTGCTCAAATGGGGCAAGCACGTCTATGTCACGGTAGACCTCGATGCCTTCGACCCGGCGGAAATGCCTTCGGTTGGTACGCCTGAACCGGGGGGCTTGCGCTGGCGGGAATTCTTCGCCATCTTCCGGCAGGTCTGCGAAAAAATGGAAGTCGTCGGCTTCGACGTTATGGAACTCTGCCCTATGCCGGGTCAAGAGCGGGCCGATTTCTATTCCGCCAAGCTGATTTACAAGATGCTGGGCTATCTACGCCGGGCCGGACAACTTTAAGAGCCACCCGATTTTACCTGGCGATGGGTTGACGCGACCCATCCCAGGTGCTATATTTCGACTGTTCCTGAACGGCTCCGTAGCTCAGGGGATAGAGCGAAGGTTTCCTAAACCTTGCGTCGGAGGTTCGAGTCCTCTCGGGGCCATATAATTTGCTCGCAAAGTAATTTTACTATAATAAAAATCCTGTATTTATAACGCTTTATTTAGAACCGTGAAGGAGCAATAAAATATATGCGCGACCTGTGGCGAGCGCTGGGCTACCTCAAACCTTATTGGTTGACGGCCCTGGGCGGTTTCCTAAGCTTACTTTTGGTGACAGGATGCAGTCTGGTCAGTCCCCAGATTTTGCGGATTGTGCTGGATAAGGGCATCAGCGCCAAAGATATGACCGTCATCTTGTATGCATCGCTGGCCCTGTTTTTGGTAGCAGTAGTCCGCGACCTGTTTACCTTTACCCAGGGCTTTTGGAGCGAAAAGGCCAGCCAGGGCGCGGCCTACGATTTACGCAACGCCATCTTTTCCCGAATCGAAAACCTCAGCTTTAGCTACCACGATAAATCCCAGACCGGACAACTTATGACCCGCGTCACCAGCGATGTGGATACCGCCCGCAATTTCATCGGCATGGGTATTTTGCAATTGCTCAACGCCTTATTAATGCTGGCGGGCAGCGCAATTATTTTGCTGACCATGAATTGGGGGCTGGCGCTAGTGGCGCTGGCGATGATTCCGGCGATTCTGGGGGTATTTATCTACTTCTTCCGCAAAATCGGGCCGCGTTTCCGGTTGGTACAGCAAAAATTGGGCAACCTGAATACGACTTTGCAGGAAAATGTGGCGGGAGTGCGGGTAGTTCGGGCCTTTGTGCGCGAACCGTTTGAACGGACCCGCTTTAGCCAGGCCAATGACGATTTGCTCAACGAGAATTTGGTAATCGTGCGCGGCGCGGCTTTGACTTTCCCTCTGATTTTCTTTATCGCCAATCTAGGGACGCTGGGCATAATCTGGCTGGGCGGTGGGCTGGCTATTGGCGGCAATTTGAGCCTGGGCGAGTTGGTGGCCTTCAATACCTATCTAAGCTTTCTATTGATGCCAATTTTCGTACTGGGCAGCACCATCACTTCCCTGACCCAATCGGCGGCCTCGGCCCGGCGGGTGCTGGAAGTGCTGGACACCCCGATTGAGGTAGAGGACAAGCCCGGCGCAATCCAGCTAACCCACCTTCACGGGCGGGTCGAATTCGACAACGTGACTTTCCGCTATGCCGGGAACGAAACCAACAATCTCGAAAATTTCTCGTTTGTGGTTGAGCCGGGGCAAACCGTCGCCATTTTGGGGCGCACCGGGGCGGGCAAGTCGAGTGTCATTAACCTGATACCACGCTTTTACGATGTGAGCGGCGGCAGAGTGCTGATAGATGAATACGATGTGCGAGATGTTTCGCTGATAAGTCTCCGCGCCCATGTCGGGATTGCATTGCAGGAAGCGACCCTGTTTAGCGGCACAATCCGCGACAATATCGCTTACGGGCGGCCCGGCGCGACCCAGGAAGAAGTGGAAACGGCGGCACGGGCGGCCCAGGCCCATGCCTTTATTAGCGGCTTCCCGGAGGGCTATAATACCGTCGTCGGGGAGCGAGGCGTAGGTTTAAGTGGCGGACAACGGCAAAGGTTGGCAATCGCTCGCACCTTGCTGCTCGACCCGGCCCTACTGATTCTGGATGATAGCACCTCGGCGGTGGATGCCGAAACCGAATACCAGTTACAGCAAGCTCTCCAAAAGCTGATGGTCAATCGCACCTCCTTTATTATCGCCCAGCGCATCAGCACCGTCCGCAATGCCGACCTGATTTTGCTGCTTGACCACGGTCATCTGGTCGCAAAAGGCACCCACGAAGAATTATTGCGCCAGAGCGGTCTATATCAGGAATTGGTCGAATCGCAGCTTCACAACGACAATGCCACCGCAGTTTTAGCCTGAAAGTGAGCAAATGCAACACGTAGCCCGAAATAAAGAAATAGTCGAGGAAGCCACCCCTAAAAGTGGCAAGGTGCTGGGCCGGTTGGTGGGCTATCTCGCGCCCTTCCGATGGCAATTAATCGGCACATTGGGATTAGTCATCGGCAGCGCCGCAGTCCAGGCGGTTGGCCCAGCCCTGATTGGACAGGCGATTGACACCCATATCGTTGGCAAAAATCAGGATGGTCTAAACCAGACCATGTTGCTGTTATTGGGCATCTATGTGCTGGGCTATCTGGCCCAGGCGGGGCAGGCTTTTCTGATTGGTTCAATTGGGCAACGGTTTTTGGCTAATCTGCGGATAGCGATTTTCGATAAAATCCAGGGGTTGCCACTGGCCTTTTTCGACAAGAACCAGGCCGGGGATTTGATGTCCCGGCTGGTAAACGATGTCCAGACGATTAATCAATTGCTCAGTCAGGGGCTAACCCAGGTAATCGGTAGCGTCTTCGCCCTCGTCGGAATAATCATTGCCATGTTCTTTTTAAGCTGGCCGTTGGCCCTCGCCAGTTTCCTGACGATTCCCGTGATGATATGGGTGACGGTGGTTTTTGCCCGCCGCTCCCGTCAGGCTTTCCGCCTGACCCGGCTGGAAATCGGCACGCTTTCTTCTGAACTGCAAGAGGAAATTACCGGGGTGCGGGTAGCGCAAGCTTTCAACCGCACCGAAGCCAATATTCTCCACTTTGCCGAGCATAACGCTGCCAATCGGGATGCTAACGTCCAGGCCGTCGCCATCACCTCAGCCTTTACTCCTACGATAGATATTCTCAGCACCCTGGCGACGGTCATAGTCGCCGGATTTGGCGGCTGGCTGGCGGTCAATGACAAATTGCCAGTCGGGACAGTAGTGGCGTTCTTTATTTATGTGCAGCAATTCTTCCGGCCCATCCAGATTATCAGCAATATTTACACCCAGATGCAGGGCGCACTAGCCGGAGCGGAGCGTATTTTTGATTTACTGGACGAACCGGGGTCACAGCAGGACGTTTCAGGCGCGAAAACCTTGCCGCCGATTGCGGGCAAAGTGGTTTTCCAAAGGGTCAATTTCGGCTATGAACCGGGCGAACCGATTCTGCACGATATTGACCTGACGGTAGAGCCGGGCCAGACAATTGCCCTGGTCGGCGAAACCGGGGCGGGCAAGTCTACCCTGGTCAACCTTATTCCGCGCTTTTACGATGTCACCAGCGGCACTTTGCTGATTGACCAGCAGGATGTCCAGCAAGTGACCCTGACCAGCTTGCGTTCCCAGATTGGTTTTGTATTGCAGGATACTTATTTGTTTTCCGGGACTATCGCCGATAATATTCGATATGGCAAGCTGGAAGCGACTGAGGCCGAAGTTCAAGCCGCAGCCCAGGCGGTCAGCGCCCATGACTTTATTACGACCCTACCCAACGGCTATCAGACCAAATTAGGGGAACGGGGGAGCGGTCTGAGCCAGGGACAGCGCCAGTTGCTGGCTTTTGCCCGCGCCGTCCTGTCCGACCCACGCATTATGATTCTGGACGAAGCCACCTCAAGTATAGATACCCAGACCGAGGTAATAATTCAGACCGCCCTCAAGCGCTTGTTGAAAGGCCGCACCGCTTTTGTCATCGCCCACCGCCTTTCGACTATTCGGGATGCTGACCGGGTGTTAGTGATAAGCCAGGGCCAGATTATCGAGCAGGGTAGCCACGACGAACTATTAGCCCAACACGGGGCGTATGCCGAGCTGTATGAGCGGCAATTCAGGTAAATTTGGAATAAATATTAAAACCAAAATTTCGCTAGTAAATCACCTTCACCCCGGAAAAATATCTTTCACAGATAGAGATAAAAGAGGATAGAAAAACAGGAGTTAATTGGAGGTATTGGCGGCGCGGTCTACCGCCAACAGCAAGGCGTTCAAGCCGCCTTCACTGCCGCTTTTGGAGATGGCCTCGAAGAAATGCAAAGCCCGGTTAGTTCGGGCCTGTTCCACCAACTTATCATCGTTGGAAAAGAGGATAAATTTACATTGTTCGGAAACCCCATTCTGGCGCAACCACGTGACCAGCCCCAGCGGGGTCATATCAAACAGCCGATTGCCACTGTTATCCAGCAAAACATTATGTCCATCCAGAATAAAAATATCCGGTATTCCATATTGCTGGCGCAGCGATTGGAAGCCAGTGGTCATTTCCTCGGTGCGGCTGGTATCCAGCGCGAAAATCTGGTAGCCCCGCGCACGAAGCGCCTTCATGACCATTTCGCGAGCCAATTGCTCATCATCGCCGTACAGAATAAACATGGTGTCCCTTTTTGTCCCTGCGTCCGTTATTATAAGTAAGTTCGGTGAAATGGGCTTTAGGCCGAACCGTGCGTCATACGAAACCGAATTGCAAATAGATTATATCAATTTTTTTATGTCCTGACAACTGGCGCAATGTGTAAAATGTATAAATAGTAGTCAGATATGGCCTAAAATAGTTGTTATTGGGGCGGATGTTATGTTATCCTTAAACCTATGAATAGCGATTGGTTGAAAAACGGGGTATCGCCCTCCGGTTTTGGTGAATGGCATAGCGACCAGACCCGGCCCACCCGCCAGGCGATTGTAGATTCACAACAGAAACTGAAACAAATCTGGTATCTGGAACGAGCAGTAGTAGTTTCGCGCTCGGTAGGCCGGGTGCTTTTTCCCGATGGGGCGCATTTCGCCACCTGTTTTTTGGTAGCTCCCAATCTGATTATAACTAATCACCACGTTTTTGGTAAAGTGGAAGATACTCAGGGGGTGCGAATCCAATTTAACTATCGGCAGGATGAGGCCGGGGTTTTGGAGCTCGAGACGGTAGACGAATATAGCTGCAATCCCCGAATTTTTCTGACCGACCAGACTTTGGATTATAGCCTGGTTGGACTGACCAAAAAGGCTAAAGTCCGCTGGGGCTTTTTGCCCACCCGTCACGGGCAGAGCGCCCCGCCCGGCTCGCACGTGGCGATTATCCAGCATCCCAGCGGCGAGCCTTTGCAAGTTGCCATGCGTGATAATTCCCTGATGTACGAGGATAACCAGACGATTGAGTATTTGACCAACACCGATTATGGTTCGAGCGGTTCGCCAGTTTTTAATGATAACTGGCAGTTAATCGCTCTGCACAGCCAGCGGGTCCGCGACCCCAAAATTAAAGACCACGATGAGTGGTATCGCAACCGGGGAATTAAAATCAGCGCGATTTTGCAAAACAAAGCTATAGATAAACTTATTCCGAGGTAGAATAGTCACGAGTCAGGCTTGGCGGTCAGTTTTGGGCTGATAGCCGACGGCTGACGACTGACGGCTGATAGCTATGATAAAAGACTTACATATTCGGCTGTTTGAAGAAAAGGGGAAGTTTTGGGCGGAAATTATTGCGCCAACCAATCAGGATAATCTGGCTGAATTTTTCCCGGTGCCACCCAAAGCGGGGTGGCCTTGTCCTTTACCACTACCCCCCAAAACCGAGGGCGACCCGGCCCTGGACGACTTTCAGGCGGTTTTGCTGGAACTGGAACAGGGTAATGCCGCCAATAAGCTAAAGTATATCGGCAACTACCTTTTTCATTTTCTGTTCGGGCCTAAAGACCACGAAAATGTCTTATATAAATACTGGCGAGCCGCTCTGCAAGAAAGCCAGAGCCAGCCCCTCGACGGGATGCGGACGGTTTTGCACCCCGAAAGTGACCGCCTGTTAGGGCTACCCTGGGAACTGATAAATAACGATATAGGCCAGTTTCTGGCTTTTTTGCGTAACCCCAAACCGCATATTCTGGTACGCTCGCGCTGGAAACCCGGTGACTTTCCGATGCCCGCCATCGGCTTGCCCGGCCCGTTTGAGGCTCTCAAAATTCTGGTAGTGATATGCCAGGACCCGGACAATAACAAAGTGATTCCTACCGAAGGAATTTCGCTCCCCGCCGAAAGTTTGGTAAATTCCGGGAGCGACCTCATCAAGGGGTCGGATGAAGCCTTACGAGTGGATGCGGCTCTTTTTGGTTTGCAGCCCTGGAAAGTGGATTTGCGGCTGATGCTCTATCCGGCCTTTAAGGAGGTACGGGAAGCCTGCACCCAGTGGCAACCCCATGTCTTCCACTATATCGGGCATGGCGGCTATAACGAGGCCGGGCCTTATCTGAAATTTTTCGAGCCGGGCAAGGACGAATTTATTCCCCTGGACGGGGCGGCGATGTCCAACTTTTTTCAAAAGGGAGTTCCTCGGCTGGTAGTGCTGAATGCTTGTCGCTCCGGGCAGGTCGGTGAGCATTCCGGCGACCCTGGCAATGCCGCCCGCGCCACCCTTAGTTTATGTCAAGTGCTAATAGAGACCGGAGTACCGGCGGTCATCGCTATGCAAGCTGACATCGAGGGCCAGGCCGCCGCCCAACTCATGAGCGATTTTTATAAACAGCTGGTTCAAAATCTGCCGATAGACCAGAGCCTCACTATCGCCCGCAACAATTATTTTACCGAAAGTGGCTTGAGTACCCGCAAATGGGATTGGGCGCTCCCGGCCCTCTATTTATCGGAAGGTATTCGCCCTGAAAAGGTACTGAGCCTTGACCCCAAAGCCGCCGATGTCGAGCCAACGGTTTTGCAGAGTGGGCCGCTCAGTTCCAATCAGCTTGAGCAGAGTCGCCAGGAAAACCGAGCCGAACTAGCTCTGTTGGTCAAACTTCAGGTCGGACGGCAGCGCGAACAATTGGCCCTGGAACGCATCCTGTTATCCGCCGACCTGGAGCAAATCGCTCCGGTAACGTTGCTCTATGGCGAACCGGAGATGGGGAAATCGCTGATGCTGGCCTGGCTTTCGGAACAGTGCGTGCGGCAGGGTCGCCAGTTTCTGTATGCCGATTTAGGGCATCCCGACTCGCGGCAGCCCAGCCCCGATTATTGGGAGGTGTTGCGGCTGATTCGGGATGGCAAGTTGGACAATCGGAGCGGGGTGGTTTTGCATAATGAATTGAACCCGGAACTGAGCTTTAATTACTTTAACTACAAGCTGAACACCAAGCTGATGCGCGGCTATGAGGCGAAAAACCCAAATCCGCCTGACCTGGACAAACCAGTAACTGACTTGACCGCTAACAAAAAACTGGCGGTGGAACTGGCAAGGTTGGGCCGAGTACGCTCTAAAGAAAATCCGATTGAAACCTTTAACGATGCCTTCTGGAAAGGGCTGGAACAGACCGCCGAACCCAACGGCCTGATTATTTTTCTCGACCACCTGGATAGTATGTCGTTTCCCGGTGAGATTAACTTGGTGCGCGATAATCTCATAAACCGGGTCTTGAATCCCGAAAAGTATCTGAATGCCAATGCCCGCAAAGTTCGGCTGGTGCTGGTCTTGCGGGAATTAACGCCTGCCGCCAGTCGCGGGGCGGGTCAGCCCTGGAATTTTTTACTAACCAGCCAGCCCAAAATTGCGGTTCAACGGCTGGCGGGTTTTCCACCGGGCGAACTATCATGGCTGGCGCGACTGTGGGCCAGACGCTATTTTCTGTCGCAGCCTGCCCCCGAAGTCCAGGGTTATACTCTAACCCCGGACAATGTAGATACTTATGTCGAGAATGTGCTAACTCCGCTCCTGCTCAAACGTCCCCAGCGTCCCGGCAGAATCGTCAATGACCTTCGCAATCCGGCTAATCTTGAGGATTGGTTGTATAATATTAAGTAGGATTCTGACATCGAAAATCTGAAATCTAAGGTCGAAAATCTGAAGACTGAGAAAATTCAACTAAGGATTGGCAGTTTAGCTCAAAGTAATTTTATTGAGCTACGATTTTAGATTTTCGCCTACTGCTGGTAAAACAAATGGGAAACTATCAGGAAGAAAATCCGAAGATTGGGACGGTGCGTGAGGTCTATACTTCGCGGGCGTTGAGTGAGGCCGAGAAATCGGCTTTGCGCCGCTTGGCCTTGCCGCGCTGGTTCATGCCGAGGATGCTGTCGGTTGTTTTAGCTGACCGTCCGGCAAGCGAGGCTCAGGAACAATATAGCCTGCTCAAAATTCAACGGCGGGTCGAGGCCATACCGGGGATTGAGCGGTATCGCGTGCCGGAACGCTTTCGGGTTGGGTTGCTGGCGGAATGGGGACAGCCTGAACGCCGGGCCGAATTAAAAAAACTGAGTGACGAACTGGCCCGCTATTGCGCGGCCCAGGCCAAATCTGCCGATAACCCGGCCTTGCGGGATGAATGGCGCTACGAGCAACTCTATCATCTGGCAATCGCCGCGCCGGGACGGGCTATGCTTCTGATGCGAACCTGGTTTGACCAGGCGGTTGAAAAAGACTTTGACCTGAACCAGGGCTATCGCTGGCTACAGCCTTTAGAAGAGCGCCGGGAATGGCTGGCAATCCTGGAAGCCGAGCGCAAACCGGCGGCGGGCTGGACGGCAACCCTCGATTGGTTGCGGGAATACCTTTCGGCCCGCTCATATTGGTCGGACGAATGGTTTAAGACGATTAATTATCTACCCCGCCAGCAATTGCAGGACGACCTGGACGAGTTTTTCCAGAAGGCCGATGACCCAGCCTCGCCCTGGATTTTGAGTATCTATGCTCAGGGCGGTCACGGCAAGACTTCGACCCTGGATTGGCTGTTGGCCCGTTATGCTTTGCCACGCGGCTTTATCTGCGCCCGACTGCAACTGGACAAGCTTCCTGCTGGGGAACAGGCCGAAATTTTAGACCAGCCGGAGCGAATTTTACCCTATCTAGCCGAAAGCCTGAACGCCCAACGCGCCCACAAAATCGAAGCTTTGGAGCGCCAGGCCGAGTTGCGGGGCGACCCGGTGGGCAATTTTACGATGGTTCTGCGCCAGGCCTATCCCAATTACCCTCTGGTTTTCTTTTTGGACTCGCTGGAAACCTTGACCGACTACGCTCCCCAGCCGGGAACAGCTCTGCTCAAACTGGTGACTTTGTTGCGACAAATCAAAGAGGGCGATAAGGCCCGCAATGGCACTATTCCCGGCTTTGCGCGCTTGCAATTGGTGGTATCCAGCCGTGACCAACTAAGCGAAAAGTTTGGGGAGGAGTTGCACGAAGCTTTAGGAACTTCCCGGCGCAAGACCCGGCTAAACGCGGCCCTGACCGAATTGGAATTGAGCGGCTTTAGCCTGGAAGAGGGGACGGCCTATCTCAGCGAGAAGCGCAAGCTGACCGACGGCACTAAACGGCTGATAAAGCCGATTCTCAAAAAGGCCACCGACGATAGTAGTACCGCAACTACGCCGGGTCGCCGTCGCAAATCCAAAGAAATTGTCCCGCTCAAGCTGGCTCTCTATGCCGATATGGTCAACGAGAAGCCCAACATTACCCCTAAAGAGATTCTGGATACTTCCGACCTCGATATGGCAGGGCTGGCAGATAAGGTTATTGCCGATATTGAAGACCCGGTTACACGCTGGCTACTGCGTTATGGGGTAATTTTTCGGCGGCTGGATGACGAGGCCATGCAGATTTTGATGCCGTTTCTGGAGCAGGTGCAGGCCCAAAAGACGGATATGGATAACCCGCAACTAGACCCGGCGGGCCAGACGATAGCCCTCGAACAGGCCCGCGCTACCGACGAGACCGGGCTGATTGACCTCGAAAGATTGCTGGATAAGCTAACCCGCTATAGCTGGGTAGACCGCCAGGGCGATTTTATCCTGTTCAAGGAGGAGGTACGGGCCTCCCAGCTAAAAAACGTGGCCCGACTGGATATTTTTGGCATCCTGCAACAGGCCGCCTTTCAGCATTTTGCGGAGCGGGCTGACCGCGCCACCGACCCGGAGACCAAAGCCACTTTTTTGCGGGAGGCAATTTACCACAGTTTGCAACTGGGCGGGGTGACGGTTGATAATTTTGTTTTTGGCAGTCAGGGAGTACGAGAATACTGGTCGGCCCAATTCGAGCAATACCGGAGTGGCCCTGGCCCGGTGCTGTGGGCCGTGGTAGATGAAATGCTGCGGGTCAATCGCCAGCTTTCGGCCATGTATTTCGAGGATGGCGACTGGTTTGAGGCATATCTGGCCCTCTCGCAACTCCTCCTCGCCGAAAGCGAACAGCCCTTTATGTCAGGCCAATTGA
The DNA here is from genome assembly GCA_038245615.1 of Chloroflexia bacterium. GTDB lineage: Bacteria > Chloroflexota > Chloroflexia > Chloroheliales > Chloroheliaceae > 54-19. Next base: position 67,667 of record JBBRSG010000001.1, read on the forward strand.
GTAGCGCCGAAAGCTATGCCCGTAAAGCCCTGGCTCTCGCCGAAAAAGCCGAAGACCGGGGGCGAATTTCGGAAGCCCAACTGACCCTGGCGAATATTGCCCTAGCCTGCCGCAAACCAACCGTCGCCCTGGACCTGGCGGCCCGCTCGATTGAACAGGCCGATAACACTGGGCAGGAAGTCGAGGCCATGAAAGTGCTGGGGCGGGCCGAGGCTGCCAACAGCCTGTGGGCCAAAGCCCTTGAAACCATCCGCCGGGCCTATGACCGCTCTAAACAATTACTGGGGCTGGGCCGAACTCAGCAGGAAATACGCCTGGAACTGATTGAGCGGTTGCTGGGTAGTTCGGCCTGGCGGGAAGCTCCAGCCCTGCTCAAGGAGGCTCTCGAAAGCCACCCGGATGACCCGGCAACCCTCGAAATAGCGGCCCTGGTAGCCAGCAAACTGGCCCATCTGCAAGAAGCTGCCGATTATTATCGGCGGGCCGCCAGCGTCAGCGACGAGGCCCAGGCCGCCCGATTGACCCAAGAAGCCGAACTGGTCGCCATCTATCAGGGTGAGTTGGCGGGCGAACCGGGCGACGAGATTGGCCTCAAAGCCGTAGTTTTGGCGGCGGCGCGGGCCAACTGGCTGGAAATGGAGCGGCTACTACGGGTGCGGTTGGCAGCGACCCCGGAAGAGCAGACCCTTGATGTTATCAATACCCTCCTGAATTTTTATCTGGAAGTGACTGGCGATTGGCGGCAAGTGCGGGCCTTGCTGGAACGGGGGGCAAGATGGGTGGCCCGACGGCCCAAAACCGACCCGGCCCTGGCCCGGTTTTCGGTGTTAAATCAGTATGTCGAGTTTATGGGCAATCCGCTCATTCTCAAGCCGGAAATGGCCGAGGCCGAAGTCGAGCGCCGTTTTAAGCAAATCGAGGGTCTGCAAACCCCGGAAGAGCGAGTGCGGGCCAAAGGTTATCTGTTACTCGTGCGGTTTTATGGCAATCTGAAAGCCGAAACCACCAGCCCCGAAGTACAGGCAGCGGTAGCTATCTACCGAAAAGCGGCGGCTCGCGCCCTGACTGCTACTTTGGACATTTTGCTAAAACTTGCCCCGATTGACCAGGTGGATATTTTGCGGACCCTGGCGGCAGTACCGGGCTGGTCGTCGCAACTGGTCAACGAGGTCGCCCCCGACCCGGCAGAACGCTCACCCTTGCCGCTCCTCAAGAGCTTTTTTGAGCCGCCAACCGACCCGGCCCACCCCGGTTTTCTGGCGCAACTGGCCTCAGAACATGATTTGGAGATTAACGATAAGCTGGCGACCCTGCAAAAGCAGATTGAGGAGAGTGGGGCGGATTGGGCGATATTATATAGCTCGTTTGCCCGGTTGTTGGCGGCATTTGGGCAACGCAAGGCGGGCCTCGGATTTTTGGAAACTGCCCCGGTCAATCAAGCTAAAAAGCCAATCCTGTTTATCCACGATCAGGCCAGCTTGCTGGAATGGCCCGCCGCCCAGAGCTTGATTGAAGCGGCTATCAAGGATTTGGAGGCCAAACCGGAAGCGGCTAATCTCTATAACGAGTTGATGCTTATATGGGCCTGGCTGGGGCTGTCCAAAACCACCGGGCCGGAAGCCGCCAGCGAAATTTCGATATGGCTGACCCGGCTGGGCTTTTTGGATTTGTATAATCCCGGCAACGGCCTTTTTGCCCAGGAATATTATCTGCTATTGGCGGTTACTCGGCTGCGGCTGGGGGATTTTCCGCGCACTCTGACTTTTTTGCGGCAGGCCCTCAGTCTGGCGGAGGGTTTTGGCAATACTGTAGCAATCGAAATTATCAGTAACGTCAAAGGTCGGTTAGAGGCCCAGGCCCGTCTTGCCGCCGGGCAACCGCAGCAGCAGTTTCAGGCCGCCCTGGATTGGCTGGAAAAGAGTGGACAAGCGCTTGAGGAAGTCCAGAAATTGATTTTGGATACGCCTGACCGTAGCCCGGCGCTAGAGGCGTTTCCAGTCCCACCCATGCAGGTAGCTCCGCCTTTACCGGGAGCGCCGCCCGCCCCGGAAATAGGAATGAGCCTTTCCTCAGAAATAAGCGCTCCGCAAGAGCTTGAAATTCTGCTTTCGATTAAGCAACTGGACGACAATACCGCCGAGGTGATTTTTGTCCGCACCGACCAGGACTATATACAGGCCCGCTGGACGACCAGTCTTAAGACCCTCAAGCGGTTGCTGCCCCAGGGTAAAACCCTGACCGAACTACCAGATACCGATTACTGGCAGAAACTTCTCAATCCTGAAACCAATCAAGGGAGACCCCTCGATGAAATCGGAGCGGCGCTGCTAGACGACCTGTTGCCGTCCCGTAGTCGAGGCCGCAAACAGCTTGAGGCTTTATTAAAAACGGGCCAAAAAGACCAACTACCGATAGCCTTGCGGTTGCTGGTCGAGGGGGCGGAACTGGAACGACTACCCTGGGGCTTACTCTATCACGCTGCCAGCCAGCAATGGTTGGCCCGGCGCTTTCGGTTCAGCTACAACCGTCCTAACGGCGGACAGGGCCAGTATCAATGGGAAGGTGAAACTTTGGCGGTGCAGCCTATCGCTGACCGACCCGACCCGGATGGGAAGTTATTCCAGCTTGCGGCCCTCTACCCGGCGGCGGGTCAGCTATATGGGCCGGAATTATTAGGTCAGGCCAACCTGGACGAAAACGAAAGTAACCGGATTGAGGTAAGAGACTTGCCGCGCCCGCTCAAAGTGCTGCACTTGATGGGCGATTTGAGTGAGGTGAACGAAATCGAGGGGATTTATTTGAGCCTGGGTCGCTTCCGCACCGAGCAGACCGCCGAGCCATTGACCGCCGATGCTTTGGCCCACCAATTGCGGCTATTGGGAGTCAGTCGCAGCCTGATTATTCTTGAACCGCTCTCGACTGGGGCAACTTTCGAGGATAGCCGGGTGCTACTATTGCGAAACAACTATGCGGCGGCTCTGGCCCGGCTTGGCACCTGGACGGTGCTGGCGATTGGCCCACGCCCCGATACCGCCCCGCTCGTCCGCCAACTGCTCACCCCCGCCAAACTGGTCGCCAACGAATTGGAAGATTTGGTGTTGCAAGCGTACCACGACGGCGGCCCGGAACTATCTCTACAAGACCAATTCGGGCTGTATTACCCGGTCCGGTAAGTGGGCTAACCGAGGCGCGTTTATTATTGGTAGGGGCGGTGCTTGCCGCCCCCGGCACGCCTCGATTCGGGCGCGGCAAGCACCGCTTCTACGCACTTATTTTTGAATTTATGACCATACCGGGCTAATCTCGCCCGCTGGCCTCCGGGGAACGGGCTATCGCCGGGGTGATGTAGGTCAGGGGCGCGACTTGGTTCAGGAGCGGGGTGGCGCGTAGCTCGCGGTAGCTATCAAGCTGGGCCGGGCTATTATAAGGCAAGGTCAAATTGGTGCGGTTGATAAGCGGCGTAACCGGCGGGGATTGCACCCGCTTGACCGTCGCCGGACTGGACATTGCCACCGTTGCCGGAACTTCCACCGGCGAAATAGGTCGAGCAAACCCGGTATCGGCAGTCGGGAAAGTAGTGGTGAGGGCCACCCCGACAATTACCAGCAGCATTACCAGCGCCGCCCCCAGCGCCCCAAATAGCGAGCCGGGCCGTCGTTGGACCGGGCGACCAGCCGTCGGTAATAATTCCTGGGAGAGCCAGTAGCGGGTTTGGTCGGCAATCGCCCGCGTTATCAATTCGACTTGCGGCGGTTGGGCCGCGTGGCGCAGACGACCACTATCGGCGCTCCATCCCGCCAGCAATTGATTACAGGCCCGGCATTCTGCCAGATGCCATTCCGCCATCGCCCGTTCCGTCGGGTCAGCCTCGCCATCCAGATAGCTGGAAATAGCAAGCTGGGCCAGTTCATTGCGACATCCCGAATCCGGCAAAGTGTTGGAGGCCACTCCGCCTCGCCCTCTATTTTCCATCCCAATCACCTGTTCCGTTAATAGTAATCCGTTTTTCCGCGCTATATTCCTTGAGATTCTCGGCTTCCTCCTGGCGATAGGCTTGCTGGAAAGCCTGTCGCGCCCGGTAGAGCCTCATCTTGAAAGTAGTCAGGGGCAGGCCGAGGATTTCCGCCGCCTCGACATACGAAAAGCCGTGATGATAGTGTAAAATCAGGCACGAAGCATAGTCTTTGGCTAAAGTGCCAAGCACCCGCCCCACCGTATCGCTCAATACAATCTGTTCCGCCAGATTTTCCTCGCCCGGTTCTTCCAAATTACCCGCCCCGTTTTCGCCGGGCCGTTCCTCGACCATGAGTGCGCCACCCGCCCCGGCCCGAAATCGTCCAAATTCCAGCCAGCTAAAAGCCGTGACCGGTGAACCGCGTCGCTTGTTCCGCCGCAAATAGTCCATGGCGTTATGATGGGCAATTGTGAAAAGCCAGGCTGACAGATTGAAATCCGGCCCGATGTCCTCGGCAGGCAATTTCATCAAACCGCGATAGGCTTTGAGGAAAGTTTCCTGAGATAAATCACCCGCCGCCTCGCGGTCACTCAACAACCGATAGAGATAGCCCGCAATCGGTCTGCCATATTCTTCAAAGATAGCCGAAAACGCCTCGTGGTCGCCCTGTCGCGCCCGCTCTACAATATATTGATCCAGTTTTTTGATTGCCATTAATTAATGCTCTGCCCATGTCCACAACTGCTAGTCAGATTTTCAGGCTTATTAGAATGCAAAACGTAAATAAAAGTTATAAAGTTACAGCCGATACCTGGGCTGTAGTATAATTCATAGAGCCGAAATAAGGAATAGAGCTTTTTGACCAAAAGATAATAAATAGATGAGAAGTGGAGTAGAAGCACCGTGAATCTGTTTGACAATATAGACCCAAATGAAGCTTTTTTGCTGGACGATAGCGGCCCTGAATCCCTGGTAGGACACGGACAGGCCCGCCCCGACTTGCGGCGCGAGGAGCGCAAAGGCGTTCCCGAAGTAATTTACGCCGAGCGCAAAACTCCCGCCGATAGTCTGCTGATTGCCCGGCGCTTTCTGAGCGCCACCAACGGGCCGGGCCGGGTGCTGCTCAGTCGAACTCAGCCGGAATTGGTGGCTTTGCTGCGGGCCGAGCTTGGGACAGTCCAATATGAAGGCCGCTCAGTCGGGGTTACACTGGAAGAATATACCGCCAGCCGCATGGTGGTGTTGCGGCGTGAAGGTAGCCAAAGGCTTCAGACCGACGGGCGAGTGGGCATCATCACGGCGGGGACTAGCGATATTCCGATGGCGGAGGAAGCGGCGGTTATGGCTCTGGAAATGGGTTGTGCGGTTTCGACGATTTACGATGTGGGGGTAGCGGGGCTACATCGGCTGTTTAAGCCGCTACAAAAGCTTTTGGAAGAAGATACCGATATTATTATCGTCGCGGCAGGGATGGACGGGGCGCTGCCCTCGGTGGTCGCCGGGTTGGTCAACATCCCGGTCATTGGGCTGCCAACCTCAATCGGCTACGGTTTGGGTGGTAAAGGAGTTGCGGCCCTCCTGACTATGCTCCAAACCTGCGCTCCCGGCCTGACCGTCGTCAACATAGATAACGGCATCGGGGCAGGTGCAACCGCCGCCCTCACCGCCAACCGGATGGCGAAGATGAGAACGCAAGGACTGAGGACTGAGGACTGAGGACTGAGTAAATAGAGGCGGGATTTAAGGTTTACCCCTCAAGAGGACGAGGCTGCAATTTACGATTATGCTCCTCAGTCCCTACCCTCAACCTCCCAGTTGGCGGGAGAGGCCGGTGGTGCATTCCAGCAGACGGGAGGCTGAGGCAGTCTGTTTATCGCTGGTAAAGCGCGAAATCGGCCCGGCGACGCTCATTGCCCCGATAACCTGGCGATTGTAATCGAAGACCGGGGCAGCCACCGAAGCCGCATCGGGGGTGCGCTCGCCCCGGCTGAGAGCGTAGCCGGTGCGATTAATATTTTGCAATTCTTCCTGTAACTTGCTGACACTTCGGCCTTTGGCGGTTAATTCGGGGGCGGCCTGTTCCACAATCCGGGTTTGTTCTTCTAGTGGCATAAAGGCTAGTATCGCCTTGCCGGTTGCCCCGTAATAAAGGGGATAGGCCCGCCCGATTTCGATAGTCTGGCGAATTTCCTGGCGACTCTCGACCTGAAGCAAATATAGCCGCTCGCGGTTGACCTTGAGGCTAAAAGTAGTGGTTTCATTAGTAGCATCGCGCAATTGTTCCAGCCAGGGCAAGGCCATATGGCGGACTTCCAGTTGCCGCAACTTTACCAGCCCCAACCGCATTACGGTCGGGCCAAGCTGATATTTCTTGTTGGTCTGGTTTTGCTGAACATAGCCGCGTTTTTCCATACTGGTCAACAGGCGATGGACGGTGCTTTTACCCAGGCCAAGCTCCCGGCCCAGGTCGGTAATCCCCATCTCACTATTGCCATTACTTAGCACTTCGAGTAGGTCGGCAACCCGCTCAAAAACCTTCACTCCCGGCTCATTGCTGATTGTCATAATTCCTCTTTAGTAGTGGTCAGTGGTCAGGGAAAATACAAGGCTGTGTACTAAGGAGCTAAGTCCATTAATCGTAAATCGTAAATTCCCCTCAGCCCTGCATTTCTCTGACCACTGACCACTGACCACTGTCACTGCTTAACTATATCGTTAAAGAAATTGAGCGAACTGACTTGGGCCTTAAAGCCACTGATTTTGGGCGAGTGCGCCCAGAGGTCAAAGCCGTAGTTCATCAGGATACCGGGCGGGTCATCTTCCAGCAACTTGCTCATTTGCTGCAAAATTTTCTCGCGCTTGGCGGGGTCGGTTTCGTTGCGCTGGGACGCGAAAAGCTTTTCCAGGTCATCATTCTTAAAGCGGACGGTTGGCCCACCGGCGCTGACCAGACTTTCCATCGCCAAATCGCCATCCGGGGCGGGCAGATAAAAAATCACGGTCAACGAAGCCGGGCCGAGTTCGCCTTTGCTCGATTTCTGGAAGAAAGTCGCCCCGTCAAGCGGTTGGGCCTCGACCTTGACCCCGATTTTGCCCAGATATTGCTGCAAAATCTCGACGGTTTCTTTACGGCCCGCCCCACTGGTCGAAAAAGTAATCGGCAGGGTAATATCGCCGTCTTTCACCCCGGCCTCCGCCAGCAACTTTTTGGCCTTTTCCACATCGTAGCCCGTCCCAGTCAAATTAGGGTCATAGCCCAGGGCGCTAGGGCCGAGTAATTGGGTCGCCGGTTTGGTTACATCGCCAAACAAGCCGTCTACTATCGTTTTGCGGTCAACCGCCAGATTTAGGGCCTGGCGTACCCGCTTGTCCGCCAGTGGCCCACCTTTGGTCGTATCCAGGCTGACATAAGTGGTCGTGCCAATCGTAGTTGCCGCACCCTTAAAGCCCTTGCTGACCAACCCATCGTAGAGGTCTTTGGTCTCCAGTTGAACTAAATCCACTTCGCCTGATTGGAGGGCCGCCGCCCGACTCGAACCATTGGGGACGGCCTTAATGACAATTTCACTATTTTTGGGAGCGCCCTTCCAGTAGTCGGCCCGCGCCTTGAAAGTCATTTGCTTGTCGCGGTCATAGCTGGTCACGACATACGGGCCAGTGCCGACGGGTTTAGTAGCAAAATCTTTGGTATTCTCAGTGTAATATTTCGGCGGCATCAAAAAGACCTGGGCCAACTTGCCGGGCAGCACCGGGTCAGGAGTCTTGGTTTTGATGGTAAAGGTCGCGGCATCGGGGGCAGCCCAGCTATCCACCGTCACCAACCGCGCCGGAGGGCGAGGCTGCTTTTTGATAAGGGTGTCAAACGAAAATACCATCGTCGCCGAGTCAAAAGGTTCACCATTGGAGAAAGTCACGTTGGGGCGCATCTTGAATTCCCAGTTAAGTGCATCTACCTGTTTCCAGCTTGCCGCCAGCGAGGGAACGACTTTGCCATTTTCGATGCTGGTAACGGTATCGTTATAGGTCAGATACGCAAAAGCTTCCGGCGTACCCGCGGAGAGACCCGAAACCGGGTCGAGCGAAGCTGGAATCCGGCTCAGGCCGATTACCACCGATTTCCCACTAACGGCTGCGGCTGCCGTCGTTGCTCCTGCTGCTGCTGTAGTCGCTACCGCTGCCGTTGTTGCCGCTGTCGTTGCGGCTACCGCCGTCGTTGCGGCGGCGGTAGTCGCGGCTGCCGTTGTTGCCGCCGCCGTCGTTGCTGCGGTGGTTAGGGCGGGGGCGGTAGTCGCGGTACTATCGCCGCAAGCTGCCAATAATCCGGTCAGCATCAGCCCGACCAACAGCAGTCCTAACCTTTGCCAGTTCTTGCTAGTTCCTGATTTACTCACGAGACTTCTCCTCCTTGTGATAGGATTACTCTTCAAAAAAATCGTGCAACAGCCGCTCGATAAAAGCGTCGCGCTCCTGTTTGCGGGCCGCCAGCCATTCCGGGGATGGCTCAAAACGGCTGATTTCGGCCTCGACCTCGATTCCGTGTTGCTTCAAAACTGCTTCCAGCGCCCGTTGGCGGTCATGCAAAACATAGAGTTGGGCCGCCATTTCCAGCACCGCTCCCATAATCTTATCCAGCCGAGCATCGTCCAGATAGACCGGGCGGGGCAATTTATGAGGTCGTTCCAGCTTTAGTTCGTCCGAAGCCAAATTATTCCTGCTCCTTGCACCCAATCACCAGCCAGGGGAATTTCGGGGCTAGATGGCCCATTCCTAGCCCGCGCTCACTCACTTCGGTAAATCCAGCCTCGCGGAATAGCTCTATCACCGAAAGTTCGTGCAAGGTGCTGCGCCAGTAGGGTTCGCCGTTATGCCGGGTCTGCCAGTCCGAAAGATAGCGCCCAAAAGGGGTTAGCTCCTTATAGGGTGGCACATCCGAGTCAATCAATGTGCCGCCCGGCTTCAAAAGGCGATAAGCCTCGGCGATTACCTGGCGCAGGCTGGCTTTGGGTAATTCGTGGAAAAGGGCGTGAGCCAATATCAGGTCAAAGCTGCCGCTCGGAAAATTGGTTTTCTCCACCGACTGCTGGCTGAAATGAGCCGGGAGTTCCAGCATCTGCGCCCGCTTGTAGGCCAGTTTCAAGAGCGGGGCGGCGAGGTCAATCCCGTAAATTTGGGCCTGGGGATATAGTTCAAAAAAAGGCCAGGTGGTCGTCCCAAAACCGCACCCCATATCCAGAATTCGTATTTGGGTCGGGTCGGAACTGACGGGCGGCGGAAAAGCTCGGACTACCGCCCGCATATTTTCGGCCTTGTTGTTGGTCCGCAAGTTGTAGACCTGTTGGCCCATATTGTAAATCACTGCCCCAAAATCGTGGCTCTGATAGCTGCCGGGCTGGATATGATACTCGAATTGCTCATAGTATTCGGGATAGCGAAAATCCGGGTCAAGGGTCAAGCTGCCCCAGGGCGAAGGTTCGGGCTGGTTTAGCTCCGCCAGCAATTCGGGCGCACGACGCACATAGGCCGCGATTATCCCGTTCCACATCATTTCCTGAGACTTGCGCGAAACTAGCCGGTTGAACTTGTAGCCATCGTCGGGCGCAACCAGAGGCGCGACTTCTTCCAAAGTTTCGGGAGTACGTCCGGTATCGGTGGCCCACTTTTGGGCGACCTGATTATAGCGGGCCTGAATTGGGCCATTAGCGGCTTTCTGGGTATAGGTTTTGAGACCAACCACAAATTCCAGATAGGCTTCGCTCTCGCGGCTTAAAGAGAAATCCAGGGCCATGCGTTTCTCCCGATGGCTAATCGAATAAGGCAATTAAACCAGTTAAACCATTTGAAGCGAATCAAACGAGTAGTGAGGTGTTACTAAGAGAACCTGGTACGTTGCTGGTCGCGATTGTTCCTTAGTACGGAACGGCATTTCATTTTTGGCATATTACAATAGACCGACTACTCTGTCAATATCTAAAATCTAAAATCTAAAATTGAATGTCGGAGTATTTATTGCCCACCTGTTGATATTGATCAAATAATGGAAATTATCAACTTACTGTTGGGACACTACCAAAAATCGAAAATCAAAACCTACTGCTTCCCATTAACCTGTACATTCCTGTTAAAATATATTTCAATGGAAACGGGAACGCTTCAAATTTCAAATTTCAGATTTTAGATTTTAGATTTCAGATTTCAGATTTCAGATTTTAGATTTTAGATTTTAGATTTTAGATTTTAGATTTCAGAAAAGGAGCAAAAGTGAGCAGAGAACTTGAGGGCCAAATCGCGCTGGTGACGGGGGCGGGGCAGGGCATCGGGCGGGCAATTGCGGTAGCGCTTTCGCAACAAGGGGCGCAACTGGCAATCAGCGATGTCAATGCCCCCCAACTGGAAGAAACCGCCCGGCTGCTGGACTCCCCGCCCCTGATTACAATCGTAGATGTGAGCCAAAGAGCGGAGGTAGCAGACTGGGTGGATACGGTTATGCAGCACTTCGGACGGATTGATATTCTAGTGAATAACGCCGGGATTTTTCCACGTCATCCCTTTATGGAAATGTCGGAGGACGACTGGGATAGAGTTTTGGACGTAAACCTGAAAGGGGCGTTTTTGTGCGCTCGCTATGTTGCGCCTTATATGAGTACGGCAGCGGGCGGCTGCATCATCAATCTGACTTCCAGCGCGGCTTTTGAAGGCACGTTGCGGGGGGTACACTATGCCAGTTCCAAAGCCGGATTGCTGGGTCTGACCCGCGCCCTGGCTCTGGAACTCGCACCGTATCATATCACCGTCAACGCCGTCGCACCGGGTCTGACCGATACCGCCCAGCCTCGCTACGGCCTGACCGAGGAGCAAATCGCCAGCCGCGCCCAGACCATTCCGCTAGGCCGCATTGGGCGACCCGATGAGGTCGGCGGGCTGGTAGCCTGGCTCTGCGGCCCTCACGCCAGCTATATCACCGGCCAGACTTTCCACATCAATGGCGGGGCGTATCGGGGGTGAAATCTGAAATCTGAAATCTGAAATCTAAAATCTAAAATCGAGAAATTCTGGCTAAGGCTTGTATTTTAACTCTTAACTCAAAACTATCATGTTTGACCGTGATTTCAGATTTCAGATTTCAGATTTTAGATTTTAGGTTTTAGACTTCCCCATCCGCCAGATTTCCAGAAGCTCCGAAACACTCCAGGCTTGAGCAGTGCAGCCGACGGCCGGATAGGGCGGCTCTGGGCCAAAGATTTCATTGACCTGCCCGACGCTGGCTTCGTCCAATTGGGTCACAAACGGTTGCAAGAGCGCCAGTAATTCGGCCTGGCTAGCTTTGGTGTGGTACAAGGCCAGGGCATACGGGCCGAGCGGCCAGGGCCAGACCGTCCCCTGATGATAGGCGCTATCGCGGCTGACCGGCCCACCGGCAAACACCGGGCAATAGGCCGGGTCGTGGGGGCTGAGAGTGCGTAGACCGTAAGGCGTGAGCAGGTGTTCGCGTACCTTCGCCAGGGCCGATTTGCGTTTTTTGAGCGAAACCAGTTCGGGCGCAACCGCCAGCGCAATCGCCTGGTTAGGCCGTAAATCCGGGTCGGGCTGCCCATGTTCGTCAATTACATCGTAGAGATAGCCGCCCGGTTCGTACCAGTAAAGGCGCTCGAAATTCGCGGCCACTTTGTCGGCTAACCCCTTATAGGTAGCTACCTCGGTAGTTGTCCCGAACTGCCCGGCGAGTTGCTGCATTATCCGGCAGGCCCGATACCACAAAGCACTAATTTCAATCGGTTTGCCGCGCCGAGGGGTAATAACGTGTTCCCCGACTTTAGCATCCATCCAGGTCAACTGCACCCCGTCGGCCCCGGAGAACAACATTCCGTCCTCTTCCGCTACCTTGATATTAAAGCGCGTACCTTTGATGTGCCAGCTAATAATATCGGACAGCACCGGATACAATTCTTGGCTTAGGGATAAGTCGCCCGATGCTTTGGTGTATTTCTCGATAGCATCGAAATACCAAACCGTCGCATCCACCGTATTGTATTCACTCTCATCCAGTTGGGCAGCATTATCGGGGAAACGATTGGGCAGCATTCCCCGGTTTACAAAGTGCGAAAAACTGCGTAAAATCGTGGCGGCTTCCTCGTAACGCCCGGTTGCCAGGGTCAGGCCCGGCAGACTAATCATGGTGTCGCGCCCCCAATCGTTAAACCAGGGATACCCGGCGATGATAGTGCGATAGTCCGGCAGCAATTTCCCAAATTGGGCCGGGTCAGGCCGCCCGACTATAAATTGGTCTGCCGCCAGGGTCAGGCGGTCCGCCAGATTTTCCAGTTTAGCCATATCTTCATTTAAGGTTTTTGAGGCTTTTGAGCTGGTCTTTTGGCTGCCAGAGGCTTGGTGGGCGCGGGCTAATAATTCCTGCTGACGGGCGATTTCCCGCTCGTAAGAGCCGTAGTAAAGTTGACCGACGACCTCCGGCCCGGCAACGCTGGCGGCAAATGTCACCGCCTGACCGGGGGAAAGACTGGTGACGAAAGTACCGGGGCAGTACATATCTTCGTCGGCGTTCAGGCCTCGCGCTTCTTCTTGGCGGTAATGAAAACCCCAATTCCAGCCCCGGTCAGTTTCCGAGAGCCACCAGACCCGCCGCTCAAAAGCCATCAGCCACCATTGTGGCGCACCGTCCCAGGCCGCGATGCGCCAGCTATCCACTTCCGCCGTCACATTGAGGTTCTCTAGCTGAAATTTCCAGTCCTCCGCCCCGGTGGTCATACCGTGATAATCCCGCGAGTTTAGCATCGGACGGACTTTTAGCTCAAGTGGCGACGCATCCGGCCCGGCCTGGTAGTGATAGCGCACATAGCTGGTATTCATACCATATTCCATCCAGATTGTTTTGGTAAGGGTAGCCTCGCCCAGCCTATAGACAAAGCTTGGTAGGGTGCCGTGCATTTCGAGAGTGTCGAGCCAGGCCAACCCTTGCAAGCTACGGGCATTGCCGCGCCATTCATTGACATAGAGCGGATAATTCTGACCGTTAATACTGGCTTCTTCATCCAGTTTGCCCAATAGCAAAGTGCGCCCCAACGGAGGTTGGAGCGCCGCGATTAGCAACCCGTGATAGCGCCGGGTGTTTGCTCCGCTCAGGCTGGCAGAAGCAAAGCCGCCAATCCCGTTTGTCACCAGCCATTCTCGCTCTAAAGCCGGGTGCTGGTCTTGCATTATTTCCGGGCCAAGCCGGGTTACAGGCAACTGAGGTACACCTGGGGTAGTTGTTACTTTCTTTGCCATTACTTTTTCCTTCCGTCAAATTCCGTCAGACTCCTTCAAATTTCTTTCATCAAGCAGACTTGACCTGTAATCTATAATCATAATAGCAATTGGTTTTCGATATAATTTTACTCTATATTATTAGATATAATCAACGGAGTTCAGTACCAGCCATGATCGAACCAACATCCACCACCAGACCGGCTATGCCCGCTGTGCGGGTCGCCCATCGTATTTCGCCTACCGATGTCAGCCAGTTTATCCGGCTCGACCAATGCCAGCGCTATCTAGCCTTGCGTCTCAAGGAGCGAGCCGAAGGCCGGGGTTTTATGACCCGCTACGGGGTCGCGCCCCAATCTATTCCCCCCATTCTGACCCGCGCCGGAGCGGATTTTGAAGAAAAAATCGAAAAGCTGATGAAGCAGAATTACCAGCTCGCCAATTTTCAGGACGAAGCTACCAGAGAGGGCCAACGTCCGCCCGATAACCAGAAAGTTGTAACCTGGGCCAACGACCTCAAGCCGGGCGAGGTAGTTTGTCTGTTCCAGGTGCGGCTGGAAGTACAGCTAGGACACTGGGACTTTCGGGGCGATCTCGATATTTTGCGCTTTGAGCGAGATAAAGTGGGTGATTTACACGTCCTGATTGCCGACATGAAAAGCTCTACCCGGCCCAAGACCGAACACCGCCTGCAAGTAGCATTTTATCACGCTATGCTCGCCGAACTATTGCAGACCGAAAGCATTGCTTATAATGCCATCCAGACTGCGATTCTCTATCGCGGGGCGACAGAGGCCGAAGCCGGGCTGGACGAAACCGAAATCGCCCGCCTCGAAAACCATCGGGTGGCGGCCTTACATTATTTCGGGCTGGAAATCGGCGACGGCCTTTTGGAAATCATCGAAAAGCAGCAGGATTTTCTAGAATCGGTGGAAGATTTAGTGACCGGCCCAAATTCGCAAGCCGAAAAAATTGTGGCGACCTCGTTTGAAGATACGCCCTATCATCTGACCAACAAATGTACCGGCTGTCTCTATAACGAACACTGCATGAAGTTCAGCGCCGAACACGACGACTTGTCGCTGATACCGCACCTCAACCCGGTTGAAAAAGAAGCCCTGCGCCGTCAGGGAATAACCACCACCCGCGCTTTAGCCGCCCTCAAAAACCTTGTGCCACCTGCTCAACTGGTCGCCGCCCCTGACAAAGCCGAACTTGTCCGACAACTGGCGGGGACGTGGCCGGTTGGCCCGCGTATAGATGAACTGGTACACCGCGCCCTCCGCTATCGGAAATTGAAAAAAGAGGCGGGCGACCCTGGCGAGGCCCTCACCTATATCCCCAGCAAGGGGCATGGTTCGCTGCCCTACACCGACCCGACCCATAACCCCAATCTGGTACGGATATTTATTGATGCCCAACAAGACTATTTGCAAAATCGGCTCTATTTGGTCGGGGCATTGGTGGTCGGTGGGGTAGATGGGCAGCCCGACCCGACTCGCCGCCGCAGTATTGTGCGGCTGAGTGATGGCCCACCCGATAGCCACCTCAAAGAGGCCGAACTGTTGCGGGGTTGGATTATGGATACGCTCAAAGCTCTTTTGGAAGTCGCCGCGCCCGACCCCGCCGGGGAGCGCAAAGCCCCGATTCACCTGATTTTCTATAACCGGGCCGACCAGAAAGTTTTGCTGGAAGGGCTGGCCCGCCATCTGACCGACCTGTTTGGGGCGACCCCGCTCTATGACTTTATCACCCAGATTGCGGCCTTTGACTCGCCGATTTGCACCTTTATGGATGAGGAAATCCGCGAGCTGAAAAACTACCCAATGCTGTGCCAATCTTTGCAACAGGTGGCGACCCATCTGCGCTTTGACTGGCGGCAGGGCCACGATTTCCGGGCAATTTTCCGGGAGCGGATGTTTGATTACTGGGGCAAGCTGGACAGTCCCGACCCGGAAACCGCCGAACAGAAGTGGTACAACAACCGGGCGCGGTTCAATAGCGAAATCCCGATTGAATACGCCTACGCCATCTGGGGCGAGCTGGACGAGACCGATTTGAAAAAAGGCCGTCAAGACCCCTTCGCGCCCTATCGCCGGGCTACCAAAGAACTATTGGAGGCGTTTCAGGCCCGCCGTCTGGAAGCAATCGAACATATCGCCCACGACTTCCAGGGCAATAGACTGACCGAGAAAGCGCTGTTTAATCTGCCAGATTTAGCCAACTTTAATCAGAAGGCTCGCAGTCTGGCCCACGCTTTGCAGGAATTTGTGACAATAGAGCATCACGTCGAGTTGGGCGGTTGGAAAACCACCCGCAATCTAGCCCCGGAGCGGCGGGTGCTGATGGGCGAATCACTTCTGGTGCGCTACGTAGAGGATGAGCAAGACCCCGCCGCTGCCGCCCAAAACCGCGAGAACTTGCGAAAAGTCGCCGAGGCCGAAAAATTCAAGGCCGAAAATCCCGACCAGAGATTACCCTCTGAGCTTTATGTAAAGCAAGCTGGCCTAAATTTCACGTTGCAGATTGCGATGGATGGGGTGGATTGTTCGTTGGACGATGCAATGGCGATGTGCAATTTGCGCGAAGGAGAACGGGTCGTAGTTTTCCCGCGCTGGACCCAGGATACCAGGCTTTCCGCCGAGGAGCGCACCGACAATACCCCGACCCCCCGCCAGATGCTCTACGGCAGTCGGGCCGAAATCAAGAAAATCAAAAAACAGACTGACGACGCTGGGAAGACCAGTGGGGCGCTGGTCGAAGTCGAGATGCAGGAAGGGCGGGGCGGAAAAAACATGAAGGGGTTTGCGTTTAACAGCATAGACCGACCCTTTGGCAACGACCAGCTTTTGTGCCTCGACCCCGAACCGAACAATTTTTATGGTTATTGGTGCGCGGTTGTCACCGATGGGCTGTGCGAAATCGAGGAAGGGCGCTATCCCGGCGCACGCAACACCCTCTATGAGCGGTTGGCCCGGCCCGGTCTGGATACCGTCGGATGGCCCACCCAGGCCACCGAAGGCCAGCAACGCTTTATGGACGGCTTGAACGCCCTCCACCAAAGCGGGGCGCTTCACGATTTCGAGCCAAGCAAAGAGGCCTATATCGGTGGACACGGGGCTGACCCGGTATTGCTGGTGCAAGGCCCACCGGGGACTGGCAAGAGCTATTCGACCGCCTTTGCTTTGTTTGCCCGCTTGCAGGGCGCGATGGTGGCGAACCAGCCTTTTAGGACGCTCATCACCTGCAAAACCCACGCCGCCACCGATGTGCTTTTGCATAATGTCCTGATGGTACAGCAGCTTTTGGGGAAATTCAGCCGGGAACAGCCTGAGATTTTCACAAAGTACTTTGACCGGCGCTTGCTAACCGAAGTGCCGCTTTACCGACTTGCCCCCCGCGAGGAAGTTCCAGCCGGGGTTATCGGCCTGACCAAAGACGTGGAGAAAGCTAAGGGCGAAGTCAACAATACCAAAACCCTCCAAAGCCGGGCCTGGATGATTGCCGCTGCCACTCCCGGCGGAATCTATAGCATGGTGAAAAATACCACCGGGAGCAAAAAAGAGAATCTGTTCAAGCAGCACTTTATTGATTGCCTGGTGCTGGATGAAGCCTCCCAGATGAACTTGCCGGAAGCGGCGATGGCGGCCCTACCGCTCAAGTCCGGCGGTCAGTTAATCGTGGTAGGCGACCATCGCCAGATGTCGCCGATTATCAAGCACGATTGGGAGAACGAGTCGCGCCGCACTTTTCAGGAATACCGCTCCTATGATTCGCTGTTCAACAGCCTGCGGGCCTTGCAACCGCCGGTCCCGATGATAAAATTCAGCCGCAGTTTCCGGCTACACGCGGCCATGGCCGAATTCTTGCGGCAGGAGATTTACGCTCAGGATGGTATTGATTACCACTCCCTCCGCCAGGATACTTTACGCCCGACCGAAAGCGATGAGCCATTTGTACGGGCGGTGCTAAACCCAAACTATCCCCTGGTAGTTCTGCTGCACGATGAGGCCGGTAGCCAGACGCATAACCAGTTTGAGGAAAAGCTGGTTGGGCCGGTGCTGGAAGCGATGCACCGGGCCGGACTGGATGCCACCGACGGGCTAGGAGTGGTAGTGCCACATCGCGCCCAACGTGCCGCCCTCCAACAGCGTTACCCGGACGAGTTGACCGAACTTGGGCCGGATGGCAATATTATCCGCAAAGCGGTGGATACGGTCGAGCGTTATCAGGGAGATGAGCGATTGGCGATTATGGTCAGTGCTACCGAAAGTGACCGCGATTATCTGCTAATGGCGGGCGATTTTCTGTACGACCCCTGTCGGCTGACGGTGGCGATTAGCCGGGCCAAACAGAAGATGATTCTGGTGGCCTCGCGCTCGGTCTTTTCGCTATTCAGCCCGGACGAAGCGGCTTTCGCCAATGCCCGCATGTGGAAGAACCTTTTGCGACGCACCTGTACCGTCCAACTCTGGGCCGGAGAGCGCGACGGCATCCCGGTTGAGGTCTGGGGCAATCTGGGCCAGGATGCGCCATAAATATTAAAAGTGGGAAACCTTACACTTGGGCCAATACTACGCGCCCCCGTACTACTCCAAGTCTGATGAGCCACTACTCACGGGGAATGATTTGCCTATAATTTGAAAAGAGCTTTTAACCCCTCTTTAAGCGAGGCCGGCTTTCGCCCAAGCTGATTTTCCAGATCAGGGTTTACTTCTTCTTCTTGTCCATTTTTGATGTCAGTTAAAAACCCTACGACCCTCTGAACCATAGTTTCGGGTAGGCCGCGCTCTTTCATTTGCGCCTCAAATGCTGATTTCTCAGCCGGAGTATATTTTACCTCCTTACCTGATAAGTTGGTTAGGGTAGTTGCAACATCGTCAAAGGAATATGACTCACTTCCGGTGAATTTGTATATCCTATTATTGCAACCATCCTCTAATAATACACTCGCAATGGCTTCTCCCATTTCGCTTCTAAGAGCATAGGCGACCTTTCCTTGACCTGCCGGTAAGTAAATACCCCTATCAAAAACTTTTTCCCCCACAAATTGCGGAATGGTGTCCATATACAAAACATTGCGAAATATAGTATAAGTCAACCCACTCTCTTTGATATAATCCTCGGTTTGAAAATGACCCTCCATTAACTTGTTTGCCATTGTGCTTCTATCTTTCAAAGTCCGACTGGTGTAGGCGATACATTGAACCCCCGCCTTTTTTGCGGCATCTACTACATTTTGGTGTTGCTGAAGGCGCTTATCCTCATCCGTTGCGGCTATCAGTAAGGCCTTTTCGATGCCCTGCATCGCCTTATCGAGAGAGGCAGTATCATCGTAACTACCTACCCGTATGTCTACACCTCTTTCTTTTAGGTCAGCTGCTTTGCTCTCGTCCCGCACAAATGCGACAATTTGGTTGGCTGAGGTCTTTTTCAATAGATTTTCGACTATTATTGTCCCTAACTGTCCGGTAGCTCCTGTTACTAAAATCATGGTTTCTCCCTTTTTGTTTGAAGCTTGCTTTGTGGCTTCGTTATATTATCGGGTACTGTCTCAGATTCGTGTATACTACACTGTAGAAATAGTACAGGGTGTCTTTGCTAATAGCAAACCCCAAATAGGCTAGAGCGTTGGCTAGACAACACCATTGGGAAACTGTTGTTTTCAGGGGGAGGGTAAGACATGGAAAATGGAAAGCGCGAGAGGCGATAGAATGACCACCTCAATCAATGCGAACGATCCACGGGTCAAACGTACCCACCATTTGCTGATGCAAGCGTTTATGGCATTACTTGAAGAAAAGCACAATATTCACTCCATTTCGGTGCAAGATATTACAGAACGTGCAACGATTAACCGAGCCACCTTTTATGATCACTTTGAAGATAAATATAGCTTTTTAGAGAGTTGGATGCGGGCGAAGTTCCAACGGACGTTGGAGAGCCATCTTCCTGCCTCATCCCCATTACAGGTAAATACTCTTCACGCGCTCATTCTGGTCGTTTTCGACTTTTTTGCCAACTTTCGTCATTACCAGAAGCCAGTTGATAAGCAGTTTGAGTCACTTTTCCAGGCTGTTTTACAGCAAGAACTCCACCAGGTTCTCCTGAACTGGCTCAAACAGGTCCCATCGCAGATCCCCGCTCCCCCGGAGGCCAGGGAAACCACAGCCCTGGTCATCAGTTGGGCGATTTTTGGTCCAGCAGTGCAATGGAGTCGGGAAGAACAAACTTGTTCAAAAGAAGAGATGGCTAATCAGGTTTTGAACATCGTGGTCGCAGGCTTGTCTCCTGTCATCTCTATTTTATGAAGTCTTTGGGTTCTAAATTTATTGGCTTTGTGCTACATTTCAAAATAATTTAAATGGCCCACACAGGCGGCAGCGAAATATTTCTGGCGAGCTTGCGGATAAATCCGGCTTCCTTTATCATGGGCGCAATCATAAAAATGCTGGTTTTCGTTATGCTATCTATTGCGCTTAAAGGGGAAGCATGGAGCAATTTTTCAAAATGACCGCCGACCAGGAGGGGCGTAGTCCCAGGCTGATTATCGGGGTGGCGGGCGGTACGGGTAGTGGCAAAACTACGGTATCTCGCCATATCGTTCAAAATATCGGGGCGGAACAGGTCGCGCTACTGGAACATGATGCCTATTATAAAGACCAAAGCCACCTTGAGCCAGCCGCCCGCGCTCTGGTCAATTACGACCACCCCGACTCGCTGGATAACGATTTGTTGCTGCAACATTTGCAGGCCTTAGCCAACGGGCAAGCCATAGATGCCCCAATTTATGACTTCAAAACTCACACTCGCAGCCTTCAAAAGGTTCGGCTAGAGCCACGCCCGGTCATTATGGTCGAAGGGATTTTAACTTTTGTGGATAGCCGAATACGCAACATGATGAGCCTTAAAATCTTTGTGGATACCGATGCCGATTTGCGTTTTATTCGCCGGATGCACCGCGATGTCGAGGAGCGGGGGCGCTCGGTGGACTCGATAGTCGAGCAATACCTGAGTACGGTTCGGCTGATGCACCTCGAATTTGTCGAGCCAACCAAACGCTACGCCGACATTATTCTGCCCGAAGGCGGTTACGAAATCCCTTCGCTGTTGGCTAAGGTCTATCAATTGATTCGGTTGATGAAAGGATAAGATAGTAATCTGAAATCTGAAATCTAAAAGTCTGTATTAAACGAGACTAAATCTTTGTAGACTAAACTCTTTTAAAAAAGCCTCTAACATCTAAGTCAGTAAGAGGTTTTGAATAACATTGCCAACTAGCCACCAAATTTTCTTCTCCTATTGCCCTTTTCTGACCTCAGATTTCCGATTTTAGATTTCCGCCAGGAGCAAGCATGCGAACGATAGATGTAAATCTAGTGCGAGAGGCCGTCGCCGAGTTGTGCCAGAAGGCCAATTATGAGTTGCCAGAAGATTTTGTGGCGGCATTGCGAACCGCCCGCGAAAAAGAAGTGTCGGCTCAGGGGCGACGGGTCTTGACCTTACTAGACCAGAATCAGGCCGAAGCCCGTAAAGTTCAGATGCCGACCTGCCAGGATACCGGCTTTGTGCTGGTTTTCGTGAATGTCGGGCAGGAAGTTCACCTGATTGGCGGCGATTTGTATCAGGCGATTAATGCCGGGGTCGGCGAAGGCTACCGCAGCGGGTATTTGCGGCCCTCGATTGTCCAGGACCCGCTTTTCAATCGGGCCAATACCGGCGATAACACTCCGGCGGTGATTCATACCCGCCTCGTGCCGGGCGACCAATTGACCTTGCAAGTGCTGGTCAAGGGAGCAGGCAGCGAGAATTGCACCCGACTGGCGATGCTGACTCCGGCCCAGGGCATACTGGCCCTCAAAGCTTTTGTGGTCGAAACCGTCAAGCTGGCGGGGCCAAATGCCTGTCCACCTTTAGTGGTCTGTGTCGGGGTCGGCGGTACGGCAGACCGGGCCTTGCTGCTGGCGAAAGAAGCCAGCCTACGGTCCGTCGGTGCGCCCCACCCCGAACCGTTAGTGGCAGAACTGGAACAAGAGTTGCTGGAACTGGTCAACGCCACCGGCATCGGGCCGCAAGGCTACGGCGGGCGAACTACCGCCCTGGCCTGCCATATCGAGCGAGCCGCGACCCATATCGCCTCGCTCCCGGTAGCCGTGAACTTGCAGTGTCACGCCGTGCGCCATCAGGAGATAAGCTTATGAGTGAAATCGAAACTGGTGAAACCCGTGCGCTTCAACTCCCTCTGACCGATGAAGTTATCAAAAGCCTGCGGGCGGGCGATATGGTCGAAATCAGCGGAATAATGTATACCGGACGCGATGCCGCCCATTTGCGGTTCAAGCAAGCTTTGGAGCGCGGCGAAAGCTTGCCGGTTGAACTGGCAGGGCAACTGATTTATTATGTCGGCCCAAGCCCGGCCCGACCAGGAACAGTGATTGGCGCTGCCGGGCCGACTACCGCCAGCCGCATGGATATATATACTCCCCAGCTATTAGCGCTCGGCCTCAAAGCCATGATAGGCAAAGGACGACGCAGCGAGGCCGTCCAGAAGGCTCTTCAACAATATACCGCCGTCTATTTTGGGGCAGTCGGCGGGCTGGGTATTTTACTCTCGCATTCTATCAAAAAGGCCGAGGTAGTTGCTTACCCCGATTTAGGCCCGGAAGCCGTCTTCCGGCTGACCGTCGAGAATTTCCCGGCGATTGTTCTCAACGATTGCTATGGCGGCGACCTATACACCCAAACCGCTCAGGAATGGGCCTTACCCGCTTCCTAATTTCGATTTTCAAAACAATTTAGTTCTAGCTACTATAGGTAAAAACCAACCAGGAAAAATTGATAGATACTCTGGCTACAGAATTGGGTAATTCGCCAGAGCTTCCCTATCAAAAGCTACCTTCGTTTTTGCGAAAACTGGTTGCCAAAGATATGCTCCAGGATTTAATTAAACGATTAGATAGCTATTCTTATGATGGCGCAGAAGTAGGAAAGAAAATGTTAAATGCCCTAAAAAAAGGGGCAACCGTCCAAAGCATAGTTAGCGGTATAAACCTGATAAGAAAATTGTCATTAACGGATTTAAACAACTACCCTATATTCATTTCCTCGTTATATAACCCAGATTAAAAATGAAAATCAATTTAATAAAAGTGAAGCAGTCACCGACCTAAAACTGGCCTTAATCGGCCTTAGAAAGTTGAAAAAAGCCCTTTTCGAGGCAAGAATTTAATCCAGTCTTAAAAATTCATTATAAAATAGGGCGTAGACCCCTTTGCAAATGAATAAAGTTATGGCATAATAGACCTACGGTCATTAAATTTTTTCTATTTCGCTAGGTTCACTTGCAACTATTTGCCCCTTCTTAATACAGTTAGGCAACGACAGGTCAGGAAAGGAATTGCAAATGCTTTGCCCAATTTGCTCAACGGTGCTAAACCCTGGCACTCAAATGTGCGGAGAGTGTGGAACTACAATTGATCGAATGGAACGCCAGGTACAAACCAGCCATTTTGGGACTGAAATTGGCTATGGGGCGGCGTTATGTGCCGGAATTGAAGGTTATATTCGCATGTGCGAAGTTCTGCCCTTACTAGAGATTGGGGCCGTGGTAAACGAATACATGGAGCGACTTCTACCTCAAATTCAGGCCGATGGCGGACAGATAAACTGGTACAATGGTGAGAAAATCGTGGCCTTTTTTGGGCTTTCCGATACCTTGACCCCCAACGAAGCCCCATCCTGGGCTGTGCGAGCCGCCCTGCATTTACACGAAACCTTTGCCGAATTCAGCGCCGAGCTTTTTCATAGCTATGCCAGTGATATTGAGCTGGAATTGCGGGTGGGAGTAGCTACTGGCGAACTTTTGCGCGGAGCATTAGGTGATGCGGCCTTGGCGCGTCCGGCCTGGTCAAAACGCAGCCCGACCCAACTTGCCGAGGGTGGTCGCCCCCATTATCGCCGTATTGTTATCGGGGATACCGTGAATCGGGCGGTCCAACTCGAATACGAAGCTAACCCTGGACATATCGTCACTGACCGGGCCACCGCCCTGATTGCCAAAGATTTTGAATGCAGCTCGATGGGGATGCACCAAATGCGACGGCGCGGGACATCGGTTGAGCTTTTTAATGTACTTGGGCCACGCTTCGCCATGCCCGTTCCAAAGGTCTTCCAAACTCAATCGGCCTAGCTTAAAAGTTGACATCTGATTAAGGAAGTGTTAGCATAAGGTTTATATCAGCCTGATTTGTGCTGGGCAGGTATGTACCTTTAAAATAAAAATAGAAAACGAATATTGTTGAAGAGTGCCTTTCCGCCTTTACTCAACTAGCTAATAGCTCAGAAGTAGGGTGCGGTGCGAACCCGCCAAGTTGAAAGGCTCACACAGGGGAAGTCGGTGCAAGTCCGGCGCAGTCCCGCTACTGTAACCGACCCTTTGGGGTTTCGGAAGCCAGATCGCCTGTATTCAACACTATCGCTGCGTTGGTCTTCGAGGGAAAGCACGCACGGGGAATTAGATTCATGTGGTTAGCCGGTTCTCCCGGTCAAACCCGCCCTGTTCAGTGGCCTTGTCGGTCAAAGTCATCAGGCGCGGGTTTTTTGTTGCCCGCCGCCCGGATACAGACTTTATCGTTTCAGGCTCACAGTCCAGGTTAGCTTTATCACCAAATTAATAACCCCCAAGTGTTCCTTTCTCTCCTGATTTCAATTTCTATTCCAGGCCCGAAATAGGCCGAGCTAATGCGCTTAAAATGAGAAAGGAAAGGACGAGACTTTGTTGAGAAGAAAATATTCCGGGTTGCCGCTCACGCTGGTAGCTATAATGCTGACCTTAATGCTGGCAGCCTGCGGCGACCCTACCGCGACTACTATCCCTGCCACTACTGCTCCGGCTAAACCTACCACTGCCGCCACTACTGTTGCTGCGACCACAAGCGCAGCGACCACCGTTGCCGCCACTACTGTTGCCACAACCTCGGCAGCGACTACAGTTCCAACTACGGCTGCTATTACCACCGCTACTACCGCCCCTACAACCTCGGTAGCAACTACGGCTGCTACTGCCGCTAAAGCGGGGGCTACGACCTATCCTTTGACGATTACTGACGATGCTAAACGCAGCATCAAGTTTGAGAAAGCGCCCTCTAAAATTGTCTCGCTGGCTCCCAGCAATACCGAATTACTGTATGCTCTGGGGTTGGGAGAACGCGTAGTCGGAGTAGATGAATATTCCGATTTTCCGGCAGAGGCCAAACAAAAAGAAAAGATTGGCGGCTATAAAGATACCAATCTGGAACGGGTGATTGCGCTAAATACCGACCTGGTTTTGGCCTCTGGTATCACCGCCAAGCAGCTAATTTCTACGATGGAAACTCGCGGTCTGATGGTGGTAGTCCTGGACCCGACTAATTTAGCCGGAGTTGTGGCAAATATGAAGCTGGTGGCCCAACTCACCAATGTGCCGGAAAAAGGTGAGGCTCTCGCCACCGAATTCCAGAAAAAACTGGACGAAGTGACCGCCAAAACCAAAGATGTCAAAGCGCGGCCTCGAATCTTCTATGAGCTTGACCCAACCCTGTTCACGGTTGGCCCTGGCTCGTTCATTGATGAGATGATTCAAAAGGCCGGTGGGCAGAACATCGTAACCGACACCACCAATCCGTATCCTCAGCTTAATCAGGAAGTTGTGATAAACAAAGACCCGGAAGTGATTTTGCTAGGCGATGATACCGGCGGCAATCATACCCCGGAGAAAATTTTGACCCGGCCCGGTTGGGACAAAATCAGCGCCATCAAAAATAAGCGGGTCTACGCCCTGAATGCCAATCTGGTCAATCGGCCCGGCCCACGCGCCGCCCTGGGAGTGGAGAACATCGCCAAAGCGCTCTATCCCGACCTCTTTAAATAGGACTGAGGACTGAGGACTGAGGACTGAAGTTCAAAAGATTTAAGATTTAAGATTTTCGATTTTTGCGTGTTCGCCCCTAAACGCTAAATAATTGGGACTGTAATTGGAGGTTGAGTGAGCAAACAATTAGAACAAATTGAAGATGTTAGCCAACTGACCAAAGTTGTTGAAAAACCACGCCAGTCCTCAGTCCTCAGTCCTCAACCCTCAGTCCTCAAAATCACTCGACGGCGTTGGCTGCTAACTACAGCGAGCCTGGCAGTTTTGGCAATTGTCCTGATTGTTTGCGTGACTTTCGGGAGTGTGCCGGTGGCTCTGGATGCAACTTTTCGGATTATCTGGAATCACACTCTGGGCCAAATTTGGGGGTTGCCTGCCAACTACAGCGGCGGCAGTGATACTATTATCTGGCAAATCCGGCTACCGCGGTTGGCGCTGGCTGCGGGGGTCGGGGCAGGGTTAGCCGGGTCGGGCGCAATCTATCAAGGTCTATTCCGCAATCCTCTGGCTGACCCGTATTTGGTAGGGGTAGCTCAGGGGGCGGCGGTAGGAGCAGTTACGGTCATTGTGCTGCCCCTTCCGGCGATAGTCTATAGTCTGGGCGGCCTGCAATGGGGCGCTTTTATTGGGGCAATTGCCGCCGTCGCCATCGTCTACAATTTATCGCGCATTGGGGGCGAGGTACGAAATACGACCTTGCTACTGGCAGGAGTGGCTATCGGTTCGCTCTGTGCTGCCGTCACCAGCCTGCTGACCTATCTGCACAACGACAAGCTGACCACGATTTATGGCTGGATATTGGGCGGCTTTAATAGTACCGGAAGCTGGGACAATGTAGGAATGATTGCGCCCTATCTGGCGATTGGCATCGGGATTGCGATGCTTTTCGGACGGCGATTGAATGTGTTGCAACTGGGCGAAGAGCAAGCTACTCAATTGGGGCTAAATGTAGTACTGGTCAAGCGGCTGACGGTAATCGCCGGGACAATGATGGCGGGGGCCGCCGTTTCGGTCAGTGGGATTATTGGGTTTGTTGGGCTGGTCGTACCGCATCTGGTACGCATGCTGGTAGGCCAGGACTATCGGCTACTGCTGCCCCTTTCGCTGGTCTGGGGAGCAATCTTTATGGTGTTGTGCGACTCGCTGGCCCGCACTCTTATCGCCCCCGCTGAAATGCCAGTCAGCAT
The DNA here is from genome assembly GCA_038245615.1 of Chloroflexia bacterium. Taxonomy (GTDB): domain Bacteria; phylum Chloroflexota; class Chloroflexia; order Chloroheliales; family Chloroheliaceae; genus 54-19. The sequence goes on from JBBRSG010000001.1 coordinate 93,975, forward strand.
TATCACCGCCTTTGTGGGTGGGCCATTTTTTATCTATATCTTGCGGCGCAAAAAACGAGCTGAATTCTAAGGAGCAGTAGTCAGTGGTCACTAAGAAATTGCTGAGAAACCTCGGCAAGTAATTGGTATTTAAGTCAAAACTCAAAACTAGCCTTCTGACCACTGACCCCTTTTAATATGACATTACTAAAAATAACTGAATTAAGCGCGGGTTATGACCGCCGCCCCGTGCTACACGGCTTGAGCCTGGAACTTCAATCTGGGGAATTACTAGGCATAATCGGGCCGAATGGTTGCGGCAAATCTACTCTAATAAAAACCTTGAGCGGAGTATTGAAGCCGAAAGGCGGACAGGTTTGGCTGGAAGGCCGCGACCTTTTGCGGATGAAAGCCGAGGAACGCGCTCGGCTGGTAGGAGTAGTAGCCCAAAATTCGAGTCTGCCGCCCGCTTTTACTGCCGCAGAAATCGTGCTTTTTGGGCGCACTCCCCACCTGGGAGCCTTTCAGAACGAAAGTGAAGCCGATTGGCTGATTGTGCGCGAGGCAATGGAGGCCGCCGATTGCTGGCACATGGCCGCTCGTCCGGTTAGCGAGCTTTCGGGGGGCGAGCGACAACGAGTGCTTTTTGCCCTGGCCCTCGCCCAACAACCGCACCTGTTGCTGCTGGATGAACCGACCACCTATCTCGACATCAATTATCAGGTGGAAATAATGGACATTGCGGCGGACTGGTTGAAGACCGAACCGGGGCGCGGCGCAATCGCGGTCTTCCACGATTTGAATCTGGCGGCTCAGTATTGTCGCCGGATAATTTTACTTGCGGCGGGCCGAATTTTGGCTACCGGCAGCCCTCAGGAAGTTATCACCGCCGATAATATCCGGCAGGCCTATGGCGCAACCGTCTTTATCGCTCCCCACCCGGTGAACCAGCTACCAACCACCTTTATTCTGCCCGGCAATAAAAAATAGGCGGGAAAGCTTTTAACCTCTAGCCAAAATTAGCAAAAACCTTTTCCATCAAAGTAGTGAGGCTTTCGTCGGGATACATTTGGTCGAGCCGCTTCAGTTCGAGCAAGGCGCGGGTTAAAGCGGCAATTTGCTGGGGGTCAAGCGAGGAATAGCTTCCAAGGCGGCTTAGTCGCGCCAAAAGCAACCGACGGTTATAGAGGGCATATTTCTCCGAAGTGCTCGCCAGAGCGTTGACCAAAGGGCGAGCTTCTTCTGGCGAAGCAATACTCCTACCAAGCCAGTTCCGAAACTGCCCACCATCGGTATCATCCAAATAACGATTAATAAGATAGGACATCTGCTGAGCCGAGCGCAGGCGAGTTAAAATATCCCAGCGTTCCAAAAAGGATAAATTACCAAAGCCGGGCAGTTCTTTTAGCTCATGAACCAATTGTTGAGCCGTATAATGCGGATTCCAGTCAAAATCGCGGGTTGCGAACTCTTCTTCTGCCATAATTGCGCAAGCTTCCTGGACAAACTCGTCACAGCCGTTGTACCAGCCTTGCCGAAAGTGAATGTCGTGGGCCACCTCATGAATTACCAGATTATAGGTATCTTCTTGCGAAACCAGTCCCAGGCAGATATGCGCTCCGGTATGACGGTTAAAAACCCCATAATGCTGGTTCTTGACCATCCGATTAAAGAATTTTTCCTCGCTGAAATGCAGCCGGGTACGAATGAGTTCAGGCGGACACTCAAAACCCCAAAGATAATTTATTCGCCAGCGGGTAGTTTCGATAATCTCGCCGAAGTTATAAACAAAGTTGTTGACTTCAAACTGATAGCCGCTCAGGTCAGCAAACTCAGTCGTTTTGTAAGTACCGCGCTCAACTGTTCCCAGGCGCATTAAAGCCTCGTTTCTAGCTCGATTTCAGCAATTCAGAATTGTGAACTATGATTTTTATTATATGAGGTAAAGAATTGGAGTGTAGTATTTTTGGCTACATCTTGGCAAAAATGATAAAAGAAATAAGAGTGAACAATCAGGGGGAAAGAAAGGGGTATAAAAAGAAAAAAGCCGCAGCGGCCTATCTTTGCAAGCCCCTGCGGGCTAACTATTGTCAGCGCTGTGACGTTTCACTGCCAGGTTCGGGATGGGTCTGGGTGGGACCATCACGCTCTTGCCACGACTATTT
>JBBRSG010000002.1:0-95686 GCA_038245615.1 Chloroflexia bacterium
ATATTTCGCGCTCGGCTGAAAAGCTGCAAACCGTCCAAATCGGACATACGAATATCGCTCAACATCAAGTCGGGCGAGCCGGTTTCAAGCTGGGTCAAAGCTTCCCGTCCACTGGCCGCGACCAGGGTATGGTATCCGCTCTGCTTTAGGGCAGCCTCGGCCTGTAGCCGCACCATTTCCTCATCTTCAACTATCAGAATTAGTTCACCAGCCATAATGGTTTACCTGAGAGTGATCAGTGGTCAGTGGTCAGTGGTCAGAAAATGCAGTCCTAAGTGCTGAGTGCTGAGAACTCCAGCTAGTATGCCAGTTTAACTCAAACCTCAAACCTCAAACCTCAAACCTTACTGACCACTGACCACTGACCATTGCTAGAAACTCAGACGAAGCTCCTGACCATTGGTTATCGAATAAGTTTGTTCGGTGCGGGCGGGAGCGGTTGCGCCCGGCGCGGATGGGAAAGTGAGGCCGATGGTCGCTTCCAGTTGACCATTATTATCCCGCACTTTATAGCTTATATCAAGGGTGGCCTCGCGGTAAGGGATACCATGAACCCGATAGATTTTGTCGGGTTGCAGTAGCTCGGCGGGCAGGTTGGGCCGCAACCAAAAGGCCAGCTTTACCCCCGGCTGGGGATGCTCCTCTTGAAGGCCAACGATATAGCGCAATAATAAATAGACACTCAGACAGCCCCAGCCGTAGACCTCCGCCCCACCCCCGCCACGAGGGGGATTGGCCTGGCCTGCGACGACTTGCGGCCAATATTCCCGGCCTACTCCCGGCATCCCGCCCTGGTCGGGCGCAATCGTGGGCGGACGAGAGTCCAGCCAGCGATAGACCGCCTGGATTGCCTGCCAGCTATGGCGGGCGGCTAAATCACTGCGGCCCGCTTCACAACAGCTTTCCACCAGACAAAAGACAATCGAAGGCCACATCAGCGGATGAAAAACCTGACCGTGTTTGGGCGGATTTTCCAACTGCGCTTGCAGAGCCGCGATTTGCTCCGGGGTGGCGGTGCGGCAGAGTAAAGGGGCGAGTTGCATCGTGTCCAGCACATCGGTAAAAGCGTTAGTCTTGCGGTCAAAGTCGTGAAACCAGTTCTTTTCAGGTCGCCACATTGCTTGCATCAAGCGGGTATGTTCGGCCCCTAGCCCGTTCCATTTGGCGACCTTTGCCGGGCCGAGGCCCAACTCATCGCCCCAGGCCGCGAGCAGCCAGCAACTTTGGGCCATTGCCGCCTGTAAATCCACCGGCCACAAGTGTTCGCCCAGTGCGCCACCGCCGCTGGGGTCGTCGGTAATCCCAAAGCGGGCCGAATTGTCCTGTCCGGCCTCCCAGCTACATTTATAATAGGGCCGGCCTTGCGGGTCGGTGCGCTGGCGTTGCCAGAAATCTATAAAGGCTTCCAGATAGGGATATAATTCGGCAAGCCAGGCCTGGTCGCCCGTCCGCCGATAGACCAGCTCAATACAGTGAAACGGAAAGCACCATTCCGGGGCAGTTCCACAGGGCGTGCCGTCTATTGCTACCATATTATATGAACCGTCCTCGCGGCTGCACGGGACATTCGGTTCGGGGGCATCGGCGAAAGTGCCAAGCAGCACCTCTTTGGCGGTGGTCGGGTCGGCGTAACTCAAAATGAGCATATCTATCGCGGCTTCCGCCAGAACTGTGCGCGGGACTTGCAGTTGCATCGCGTCCCAGCCGTGTTGATAGATACCCATCGGGCGGCGGGCCATCATTCGCAAGGTCTCGAAATCGTAGACCGGGCCGCGCCGGACATAATCGGGCCAGTCGCCCGTCAAGCGGGGAGCGGTAGCCCAAAAAGCGTCGTCCTGGGCTTTACCCTGGGCCAGTGCTTCATATAAAGTGGTGGATTCATCTGCCAGCAGCTTAATAGCCTGGTTGACCGCCCGAAACTCGCTGACTTCCCGGCTGACCACCAGTTGAAAGGTTTCCTCGCCCTGAGCCGGACAATCATAGTCATATTCCAGCGCAGCAATCTTTCGCAAGGAGTTCTCGTTAGACAGGCCCGCTTCGTAATCCCCTTTAAGGCCAAGCTGGTGGCGCAAATCCTTGAGGCTTTCGGCTTGTAGCCAGCCTTCGGCGGCGGGCGAATTGCTGCGTAAATGCAGGGCCATCCCTTCCTGATAGGCCGCGATGCTGATACCGCTCTGACTGCGGCGGGCATATAAGCCGCTCACCCAGTCCAGCCCTTGCCCGGCTTGCCGCTCGTAGTCGAGAATCGCCAGAAAGCGCCCCTTGTGATTAGTAGCCCCCCGATTGCGAATTTGCACTAGCGCCCCAATCGCATCGGCTTTTTCGCGCTCCGCCAGATAAAAAATGATGCGCGCCCGAAAGCCTTCCGGCCCTTCAAATACAAAACTGAGCCAGTTTTTGGAATGATAATCGGAATACAACTTGATGCCCGCTTGCTCAAAGTCCTGACTATCCAGCAGCCAATGTCCGTCCGGTAGCTGGAAGGCCAGTTGCAGGTTGGCCCGGTAGTGCCAGACCGAGTTATAGGCGTGGGCAAAGCTGGGATAGTGCCAGCCAATCCCAATCGCCGGACGCGAGCGCAAAACCCCGCCCGGCCCGGCTTTCCAGGCGTGGGCCGGATTATCAAGATAGCCGTGCGGAGTGTAATTATCCTGGGGAAACATTGGTTATTCGCTTTCTTTTGGCAGTGGTCAGTGGTCAGTGAATTTACGATTTACCCCAAAGCGGGCGAGGCCGCGATTTACGATTTACGATTGAAAGTGGTCAGTAGGCTAGTTTTGAGTTTTGAGTTAAACTGTCAACTATCACCCGGATTTATTCCGCCTTCCGCCTTCCAAACCTCAGTCCTCAGTCCTGAATTTCTTCCGTCTTGCGTCTTCCGCCTTGCATTTTTCTGACCACTGACCACTGACCACTGCTATTTCAACGCCAGCACTTTGCGGCGGTCACGCTCGCGCTGGGAGTTGAGCCGTTCCAGGCGGGGATGATAGCCAAGTCGCTCGCTACATTCGGCGGCAGCCACGCGGACGGCTTCGACATACTCTGGTAGTCGCTCCGGGTTTATCAACGAAGTCGGCCCAGCCATGGTCAGGCCCGCCACCACCTCGCGTTGAGCATTATAAATCGGGGCGGCAACCCCGGCGGCCCCGGTATTCATCTCCTGGTCGCTGGTCGCAAAACCTTCCTCCCGAATTTCGGATAGATGGGCTTTGAAAGCCGTCGGGTCGGTCAGGGTGTGACTGGTGAAAGCAATAATCGGTTGCTGTTCAAGTAAGCGGTCTAAAATCGTTTCCGGCAAAAAGGCCATCAGGATTTTGCTGCCCGCCCCGGCATAAAAGGGCAACCGCGACCCACGCTCCATCGCTAACCGCAATATCCGGCGGCTCTCGATAACTTCCAGGCAAATCACCTCGTTGCGATAGACCGCCGTCAGCATCACAGTCACATCAAATTGCTCGCTGAGTTGGCGCATGACCGGGCCGCAGATGTCCGGCAACTTGATTTGCTGTTGTACCACGCACCCCAGCTCGAAAAAGCGCATTCCCAGGCCATAAGTCGCCGATTGCGAGTCATATTTCAGATAGCCTCTGGTTTCCAAATCTTTGATGAGCCGATAAAGGGTGCTAAGAGGTATCTCGGTGCGGAGGGCCATTTCTTGGGCGGTCAGTTCGCGGGTATCGTAATCAAAGACATCAATAATGTCGAAAGCCCGCATCAAAGTTTTACTTTTCATCTTGGTACGGCTGGATTTATCGCCCTCGGCGGCTTTATCGAGGTCAGCTTTGCTATACATTCGGCCTTGTCCCTATATTCAATTCTCAATTGATAAGATTTATTTCTCAATTCTAAAGCAACCGACAAGGCTTGTCAAGCCAAATCCAGATTATCAAAATGCAAGTTTCCTCGGCCTTAGCAAGGCTACTGACATAGTGTTGTCAGTAGCCCTATTTTATACTGTAGTTGAGCTTATTAAAAGTGCTTTCCGATTAGATTAGTAGCTAAAGGGGTGAATTATGAAAAATCAGGCTATTTTAGTGACTGGGGCTTCCAGCGGAATTGGTCGGGCTACCGCCTTGCGGCTGGCTAAAAGTGGTTTCAAAGTATTTGCCGGGGTCCGTAATGAGGTAGATGCCGTCGGTCTAAGCCGGGAGGCGGTCGGTCAGCTTATTCCGCTTCAACTGGATGTGACCAACGAAACCTCCATTCGGGAAGCGGCCCGGCTGGTAGCGAAATCGCAAGGTGAGGCCGGACTACATGGGTTGGTGAATAATGCTGGAATTGCCGTTTTGGGGGCGCTGGAATATTTGCCGCTTGAGGATTTGCGCCACCAATTTGAGGTAAATATTATCGGGCAACTAGCCGTAACTCAGGCCCTTTTACCCCAACTCCGCCCGACCAAAGGCCGGATTATCTTCATCAGTTCGGTAGCAGGTCGCACCAAATCTATTCCGTTTCTTGGCCCCTACTCGGCCTCGAAATATGCAATTGAGGCCCTGGGCGACTCGTTGCGGCTGGAACTAGCCCCCTCCGGCCTCCGGGTAACTCTGATTGCGCCCGGTAGTATTGCTACCCCCAATTGGTTGAAGGTCAATCAAGACCTCAAGCGGATCCTCGAAACTCTGCCGCCGGAAGGCCAGACCCGCTATGAACACGCTATTCAGTTTATGGCTGATTTTGCCCGCAAAACCGGCGAACGCGGCTTACCGCCGGAGAAAGTCGCCCAAAAAGTCGAACAGGCTCTAACCGTCCGACGGCCTAAAGCTCGTTATCTGGTCGGGATGGATGTCAAGATGCGAGTTTTGCTGGAAAACCAGCTCCCCGACGGTCTGCGGGACGCGATTCTCACCCCGCTATTTTTCGGACGATAGCCGGATTTATTTGCCGCCGATTACAACAATAATTGTAGTTGAGCTTATTACAAGTTATTTCCTGTTACTTGATGGTCAGTTCGGCGAGGGCAAAAGCTAGGGGGCGTTGGTCGGGGCTGGCGGGGTCAAGCTGGGTCGGCGATTGGGCCGGGGCGAGGGTGCGAAAATTCAGGCGGCTAGTTCCGGCGGGTAAATCCAGCATCAGGCTGAATTGTTGCGGGCCGGGGTAAAGCTGGAAGGTCGCCAACACTCGCCCTTCCTGACTGACTTCCAACTTATTTTCTGGCCCAAAGCTCCAGGAGGTGAAACCTAGTTCCACTTTCCGGGCGGTGGTCGGACTGGCGGTAAGCAAAGTGAAAGCGGCCTGGTCGGTAGCCCATCGAAAGAACTGCCCATCGGGGCGGCGCTCCGGTGGATAGAAACCGGGGGTGGCGGTCAGGGTCGTGGGCGGCAAGCTACCGTCCGGGATGCGCCAGGCCGTCAGCCACTTATCTTCATAAATGCGGGCTTTTACCCCAAAAAGCTTTTCCAGAAAATTTTCGGCTCGCTCGAAGCCATCCGGGTCGGCGGCGGGATACTCATCCTTGTAATTGACCACATAGCGAAAATTATAACTTGCCAGCAAGTCGCGGGGACTTTGGGCAGCTATCAGACCGTTGTCGGTAGAAGGCCGCAAATCGAAATACGTCCCAAAGAGCGAGCCATTCTTGCGAAAATAATCAATCGTCTTGCGGGAAGTATAGCCCCCGGCAATCGGGCGGTGATGCTGGGTCTGGAAGAAATTGCGGCGATTATCCTCGACATAATGATTGGTCATCGGTAACTCGAATAACGCGAAATCGCCCGGCTCGGCGGCGACTTGCTGGAAGAAAGCCGGATAGGGCAAAGTTTCAATCGGCAGGGGTAAGGTCTGGACTTCCAATACCAGCAAGCCTATCAGCAGGGCCGGGACCAGGATGGCGGCCCGGTTCGGGGCGAGTTTCAGGCGGGCGATAGCGAAGTTAATCAGGCTCAGGGTGGCCCAGCCTGCCAGCATCGCTAGTCCCAGCCGCCCAATCATATGAAAGCGCACCGGACTGCGCCCGATATTGACCACCGGCAATTGACTAATCAGCCAGTAGGGTAGCCGAATGCCATTTTGGACGGCTTGGCGGGCGGCAGCCTCGCCCTGTTCCAGCCGCCAGTATGGGCCGAGGGTCATGACCGTCGCCAGAATTGCCAGAATTGCCCAGCCTATCGCCCCTTTGCGCCAGCCCCACCATAGGCCCAAGGCTGCCAGTCCCAAAGTTACAAAGCCCAGAAAACTAGCGCCCCATTGCCCGCTCCGGCCTGGGTCGAACAGCGAGGGCAAGGTGTTGGACTGCAATATTTCGATTTCCGGGCCTTCGGTCAATTGCACGGTGCTATCTTTTGGCAGCCGCAAAGTGGCAATCAGCAAGGGCGCGAGGCCGCCCAGGGCCAGCACCCCAATCACCGCCAGCCTCGCGCTTAGTTCAAAGGCCAACCGATAATGCTTTATCAGCAAATATAGCCCTACCCCGGCAGTGTAAAACAGCAGATAGAGCAAAACATACCAGTTGGACAGAGCCGCCAGCCATAGCCATAGGGCCGCTAAAAGAGGGTCACGCCAGTTTTGCCAGAAGCCTCGTGAAAAAGTTTTTTGACCATCTAATTGGTTTTTTATCACCAGGTCAAGGCTGAGGTGTAGAAAAAGGATATAGAGCGGAATATAGACCAGCCAGAGAATGTCAAGCTGGCCCTGCGACAGATTGTGGAAATGGTAGGTACTGAAGGTGTAGAACGCCCCGACTACTACCGCCGCCGGGGTATTCTTCATAAAGTACTTCGCCAGCGCGTAAGTCGCCCAGCCCGATAGGACAAACGATAGGATTGCCAGCAAATTAAAGCTGGCGGCAAAGCCAATGGCATAGGCCAATACCCCCCCCGGCAGGCTGATGGGGGGGAAAAGGGCGTGATAATAGAGCGCCAGACTATTCGAGCCAGTGCGATAGGGGTAAAAAAGCAAATCGGTGTAATAGGGGTTGCGCTGTTGTTCCAAAAGGGCGCTGCGCGTCCACCACATATTCCAGATGTCGAAATAGTGGTCGGGAGTACCGCGTACCACCCCGCTTCCAAAGTTCAGGATAAGCGGCCAGGTCAGGGCTACCGTCAGTATCAGGTATACCAGTGGCACCCACAAGGCCACCCGCCACCACCAAGGTTGGGCCGGTATTATATCGAATTGTTGTACTTTTTCGGGTTTTAGCATCATAATCGGGGCTGATTATAACATAGCCCGACTCGGCTTGTTTAGCTTACAGGCCGATTTAATATCTCGCGGATTTTGAGAAGCAGGGTTTCAGGGGTAAAGGGTTTCTGGAGGAAGGCTACCCCCGGCTCAAGCATGCCGCGATAGATTGCCAGTCGGTCACTATAGCCGGACATATAGAGAATTTTCAGGTTGGGTTGCATCAGCTTGAGTTGCGCGACCAACTCTTGTCCCGATTGTCCGGGCATTACAATATCGGTCAGCACCATGCCAATCGTGCTGGAGTGTTGCTGATAGATTTTAAGAGCCTCGGTAATCCCGTTAGCCTGCAACACTTTATAGCCGCATCTGGTCAGAACTTTAGCAATCAGTTCGCGGACTTGAAGTTCATCCTCGACCACCAAAATAGTTTCCGAACCGCTATGCACCGCCAGCGGCGGATGGCTGGCGGTAGCCAGTAAAATTTCCGGCTCGGCGGAGGCGGCCTGGGGTAGATAAAGCTTAAAGGTTGTGCCGAGGTCGGGTTCGCTGTAGACCGAAATATGGCCTTCGCTCTGCTTGATTATCCCGTATACCATCGCCAGCCCCAGCCCGGTGCCAGCCCCGACCCCTTTGGTAGTAAAAAAAGGCTCGAAAATCTGGGCTAGAGTATCACTGGACATCCCACTGCCGGTGTCGCTGACCGTCAGCACGCTATAGGCCCCTGGCGGAATCGTGGCGGGTTGAGATGGATAAGCGGTATCCAGGCTCAGGGTGCCGGTTTCGACCAAAATCTGACCACCTCTCGGCATCGCATCACGGGCGTTGACCACTAGATTCATCACTACCTGTTCCACCTGTCCGGGGTCGGCATATACCGGCTTGAGGGTCGGGTCGAGCCGGATAATCAGCTCTACATCCTCGCCAATCAGACGGCGCAGCAGGGTATCCATATTCTCGACGGCGCTATTCAGGCTCAGACGGCTGGGCTGTAATATTTGGCGACGGCTGAAAGCCAGCAGTTGCCGGATAAGCTGGGCTGCCCGCTCCCCGCTTTGTTGGATACCAATTAATTCATCCCGCAAAGGGCTATCCGGGGCGATAGCTTGCAAGGCAAGGTCGGTATGCCCAAAGATAACCGTCAGCAAATTATTAAAATCGTGGGCCATCCCACCCGCCAGCCGACCAATTGCCTCCATTTTTTGGGCCTGGCGCAATTCTTCTTCACTTTTTTTGAGGGCCACCTCCGCATTTTTGCGGTCAGTAATATCCTGGGTAGCTCCGATAAGCCCGATTACTCGTTGATGTGTATCGTCCCAACGGGGTTGCGAATAAAAGCGCACCCACCGGAGTGTTTTATCTTTGCGAATGAGTTTGAATTCGCCGACACTAGCTTCCCCTTTGAAAATCGCGGTCATTCCCTCGGCTAGTTCGGGGAGGTGGTCGGGGTGTAAAATCGCGGGCCAACCCCCCAGCCCATCTATTTCGAGCTGAGTATAACCGGTGATGGTTTCCAGCGCCCCGGTACTCCAATCCAGCTGGGGCGGGCCATCCGGCAGAAAAGTCGCGGCCCACACATAATCCGAGGTAAGCATTGAGACCGAACGATAGCGTTCTTCGGACAATCGCAAGTTTTCTTCGATTTGTTTGCGCTCTGAAATATCGTAGGAAACTATCACTCCGGCGTAAATCTGGCCTTGCCCGTCTCGCACTGGCTGGAACTGGTTAAAATAAGTGCGACCAGCCACCGTCATTTCTTCATTAAATTCTTTGCCTTCCAAGACGGCGCGGTATTTTTCGATTAGAAACATAGCTTGCTCTGCCGGAAAAACCTCCGAAATAATCTGACCTTCGAGTTTTTCAGGAGCAAAACCATATAGTTTCAGGGTCGTACCGTCGGCAATCCGCAAACGTAAATCGCGGTCAAAAAGAAAAACCGCCCCGTTGGGAAAGTTGCGAACCAGAATACGATACAGTTCTTCGCTGGATGAAACCAGGTCTGGCATCGGGCACCCACCATTAGCGTTACAGGCTAGAGCTTACCTGAATTAGTTAGAAAAAAGTGTACAAGACACGCTTTCAGCATAATCTGAAATCGGGCAAAGTGATAGACATTTTAGACGATATTTAGGTTAAGAAATTGTAAAAGTCGGACTGGGCTATAATGGATTAAACCCGTCCAAATATAAGGCGGTCAGGCGGGCAGCTAAGCCTCCGACTGCCGAACTCGAAGGGCAGGTCTACAAACTATCGGGGTCAATCCCCCGCTCCCGCAATTTTTGACGCAGGTCCTCATTGGCTTGCTGTTTGGCTTTCATTTCGAGTTCAGCAACCAGGCGGGCTTCACGCTCGGCCTTCATTTCTAATTCAGCGGCGAGGCGGGCCTCACGCTCCGTTTCTATTTCGAGTTCAGCAGCAAGGCGGGCCTTGCGCTCGACTTCTTTGGCGGCCCGTTCAAGCTCTTTGGCGAGGCGTTCCTCGCTTAGGCGTTGTTCGGCTTGTAGGCGGGCTTGCTCGGCTTCGATGCGAGCTTGCTCGGTGGCCTCCATCAGAGTTAGTCGCTTTTGCCCATTTAGGTCGTACAAGTGGATTTCTGGCCCGGCAGGCGCTACCCAGCTTTCTAATTCCACACTCCACAGCCAGCCCCGGTGGTCAGGTTGTATCCGGTGAGGAAGGCCATCGGCCTCGTACTGCCAGCCTATCAGTCGGTCACTTTCCGGGGTGCGTTCGCGGGGGTCATAACTGTAATATTTCTTGACCCCTAATTGCCCGTAATACCGGGGCTTGTTATTCAGGTCTACCTTATAGGTGCTGTCCGAGCAGATTTCGATTACTAGGCTGGGGGCGGGCCGATTGTCCTGGTTCAAGTCCCAGCTTTTGAGGTTGCGTTTGTCTTCCTCCGAGAGGTTGACCCCCTTAAACAGCACTACATCCGGGACGAGGTTGACAAAGTCGTAACTGCGACCATCCTGGCGGGGCAGGATTTGGAGATTGGCCCCGATGAAGCAGCCTTCTTCCCGATAGCGATATTCCAGCACGCTCACCGACTGGGTAGACAAGACCCGCTGGAGATTGCTTTCGGCCATTTCCTCTTCCTCGGTATACAACTCTTCGACTAATTTCATGCTCATCGCACCTGCTCCCCTTTACTACTATCTATTTGCCAATAGCATAATATCACATTTCCACTTTGCGATAAATGGAGGTCGGGCGAATTACTCAACCCAAAATAAGGGCGGATAGCAGTCCGCCCTTGCAAAGGTGATTTGGGGAAAATTCCGAACGGGATTAGCTAAAGTTCGCGGGCCTCTTGGGGGTCGGGCTGGCGGGTACGCCGGGGGGTCGGGCGGGCGGCGCTACGTTCCGAACCACTGTCGGCAGCAAAACCGAGTTCGTGGGCTGCGGCTCGCTCCGAACCACTGTCGGCAGCAACTCCCAATTCCAATTGGCGGGCCGGTTTGGTTTTGCGGGCCAGGGCTTGCTGATAGACCGCCTCTAGCTGATAGCGGGCGCGTTCCCAGCCCATTTCGGCGACGGCTTTGGCCCTTACCGCCTGACCGAGGGTTTGGCGGCGGGCATCGTCCGCCAGCAACCCTTTGAGTTGGTCTGCCAGGGCGCGAGGGTTGCCGAGTTCGGCGTAAGACCCCAGCCCGCCTAAAAATTCCCGGCTGATCGGGGTATCGAAAGTCACGACTGGCAAGGCCATCGCCATATAATTGGGAATTTTGCCCGCGCCTTCGGTGGCGCTCATCTTGGGAGCTACTGCCACATCGCCCAGCCGCAAATAACGCGGTGCATCCTGATAAGGTATCCGACCGGGGAAAATCACGTTATTTTGCAAGCCCATGCTTTCGGCTAACCGAGCATAGCTGTCTACCCCCGGATAGCCCATAATAACGAAGAAAGCTTCCGGCATTTCAGCTTTCAAGATGCGGGCGGCTTCCAGCAAGACTTCCGTCCCTTGATAGTGGGCCAAAAGCCCCAGATAAACCACCACTTTGCGCTCGGCGGGAATACCGAGGGTTTGACGCAATTGGGCGGTATCTTCGCGCTCGGCGGCGGTTTGGGCCGGTCTGAAACGCTGCAAATTCACCCGGTCTGAAATAATTGCCAATCGCTCGTCCGGGATATGAAATTGCTGGCGCAGGATATTGGAAGCATTGCGCGAATTGGTAATAATCCGGTCAGGCAGCCGATTAATCAGCTTTTCCAACGCCAGGGCCGGGCGATAAAACGGCCCGTTCTGCCGCAAGAAGTTATGGTCAATCATCTCGCTAGTCAGGCTACCCTGAAAGTCGAAAATAAGCGGAGTGGCGCGGCGGGCCAGCATTTTGAGGGGGAAACCAATCAGCGCCCCCTCGTGCAGGTGAGCATGTATAATATCGGGTTTTTCTTTCCAGGTCGTTTGGGCGGCGCGTAGGGCCAGCATTGCATCGAAATAGAGCTTGTGACGGCTGCTGCCGACCTGTACCCCTTTTTGCCAGGGAACATCTACGCTGCGCTTAATTCGTACCCCGGCGACTTCATCGCCCATGTGGTAGGTGCAAACCGTGACCTGATGTCCGGCCTGTTGCAAAGTATCTATTTCTTCCAGAATACGCACGTGACAGCCGGTATCGGCAAAGAACGAAGTCGGCGCAATCATCTGAATATTATAAGCCAAGAAAATTTACCTCTGGCAAGTCTTTCACTAGCTCCCTCATTGGAGTATCCAATTCCTTTTGTTGTACCGTTTGAGCAGGTTTAGTGAGCCACTGACCCTCGTTGGTGCGCGGCTCAGTCAGTATGCAGATATAACGGGCGGCAAGGCGATTTGTTGCACTCCCGAAAGCCGATTCGAGCCTAAATTTTGGGACGGAATAAGAGCTAAAATTAGATTGAGGAAAAACGAAGTCTGGTTGAAAAATGGTCATGCTTAAATAAGCTTCGGGGTGGGCTTTTGGCAAAAGCGCCCGGCGGCGGTTTCTGATTTCTGGGGAGTTTAGTTTCGGCGCTGAAACAACACCCGGCTGAAAGCAATTAAATGCTTTTTCTTCGGAAGCAGCCAGCATTTTAGTGGCGGTAGCTCCTTTGGGGGGCTAAACTACTACCCACCTAATAATAAGGTCAAACAATTTTATACAATACCCTAATAATGACCCAGCAGTTTACCGTTACTATCGGATTTTACACCATGTCTAATCCAGGCGCAAACGTTTATAGCCTCGAATGAGCCATAAAAGTAGCGATTTGTGATTCTTTGCAAAAACCTTGTAACTCTCCTACGCCACCTGACTATAAATTAGACAGCCTTGCCCGGATATGGTATATCCTTATCGCAGAAGCAGTGGTCAGTGGTCAGTGGTCAGTAGGATAGTTTTCAGTTTTGAGTCTAGAGTTAAATACCAACCACTAGCCAGATTTCTTCCGTCTTCCGTCTTCCGTCTTCCATTTTCCGTCTTGCATTTTCTGACCACTGACCACTATTAAGAAAAAACATGTCATTTGCCTACTTACAATTATATAGCCGCTATGCCACCTTTGGGGGGGTATCCGAAGTCGAGGTGCTGGCGGAGCGTTTGGCGGCGCTGGCGGAGGCCGAGGGTAGCCCGGTATCGGCGGCCCTGACCGATACTTTTTCGTTGGCAGCTTTCCCGTTGTGGCGGCGCTTGCTGGCGGAAGCCGGATTGACGGCGCTGGCGGGAACGGAGGTTGGGGTTAGCTGGGGCGGGCTACCCTATGCCCTATTGCTGCTGGCGGAAAGCGAGGCTGGCTATGCCAATCTGTGCCAACTCTTGTCAGCGGGGTTGCAAGGGGCGGGGGCGGCTTCCCTGACCGCTAATCTCACTTTTGATATGCTGAATCGCCATCGGGAGGGGCTGATTGCGATTGCGCCCTGGGGCGGTGGGCCAGTGACGGCGGCTTTGCACGAGCGCAAGGCCAGCGATGCCAAGAGTCGGGCGGTAGCTTTGCAGACCCTCTTTGGCTCGAATAACTTTTTTATTGCCGCCCCGCCTTTGACCGCGCAGGGCCAACCTCAGACTATCGAAGGGGACAATTCTGACCGGAACGTAAAGCTGTATGCCGGGCTGGTCAAGCTGGCCCGTGAGCTGAAAATCGGCCTGGTCGGGACGGCGGAAACCCGCTACGCCCAGCCAACCGAGGCCCGTCTTTACGCTGCGATGCGTAGCCGGATGTCGCGGGCTTTGAGCGAGCAATATTCGCCAGGGGTGTTGCAGGCCAAAAGTGTGGCTCAGGACTGGCTCTATTCGCTCTATCCGGGCCGTCCTCAAGCCGATTTATATTTGCACTCGCCTGCCGAATTGCAAGCCCATTATAATGAAAGCGACTGGCCTGGGGCGCTGGCGAACAATGCTCGTATCGCCCAACGGTGCGCGGCCTGGCAACCCGCCACCCCCGATTATCTAGCCCAACTCCGCCAGGATTGCGAAATGGTACTGTCCCAAAAATACCCCGATGATCCAGCCGCCCGCTCGATTTTTGAAACCGAACTGGAAGATATAGCCGAACTGGGTCTGGCCTTACCTCTATTGGCGGCGGCCCGACTCCGCGAAAAGGCCGTGCCGGAACAGGTATTAATCGGGCGGCGGTTGGGCGGCAGTCTGGTAGCCGAATTGCTGGGCCTGACCGCTCAACCTTACGTCCCGGAGGGCGATAGTCGTGGCTTTGTCTTCGAGGCTTACACGGGTGGACGGCCTTTGCGCCTGGAAGTTGGGCGGACTGGGAGGGCGCGGTTGCTGGATAGCCTTAACCGCGACGAAATCGAGGCTGCGCCAGTGGCAGTTCCCGCCGAAGCTGGTTCGACTCCTTCGCTCCATCCCCGTCAGCTAATTATTAGTTTGGCGGGCCGCTTGAAGGAAAAAATTGTGTTGCTGCCCGCCAGAGCCGCTGATAGTTTGGAAATCGGGGCGATGACCGGGCCAGTGCTACCGGACGGGTGCGCTCGGCTGGAAATATATGAATCGAGCGGGGTTGGGCGGCTGCAACAAGCCCTCGATTTATTGAATGACGGGCGGCGCAAAGCTGGGGATGCGCCTCTGACCGCCGCCGAACTGCCCACCCCGGCAGTCGGGGAGTACGAAACCCAGACCGGGGCATTTGAGCGGGCCTTAGTAATAAAGCAACTCGAGTGGCTCAAGCTGTATCATCCGGCGGCCTATTATGCTGCCGCCATGACCCTGGCAGCTTTCGAGCCGACTAAACTGACGGGCCTGGCGGAATTGGTGCGACAATCCGGGTTGCGGCTATTACCGCCCGATATTAATCTTAGCGCGGTGGATTTCACTTTGGAAAGCAGCGCGGGCGAACAAACCGAGGCTATCCGCACCGGTCTGGCCTGTCTGTTGCCGCCGGAGCAGGCCGGGCAGATGGTTGCGGCCCGGCAGAGCGGCGATTTTGGGAATTTGGACGATTTTGTAAAGCGGGTCGGGCTGGATGCGGCCCAAATCGAGCGACTGGCCTGGGTCGGGGCGCTGGATGCTTTCGGTGAGCGGGAACGGATGGCGGCTGGGGCGGAACAAATCGCCGCCACCGGGCAGGCCTGGCAGGAATGGCATAGCCGGGCAGCGGTGCAGTCCGAAACCGCGCCCAATGCTGCCCCCGTCGAGACCACCTCCGGGCAGTTGAGCCTGTTCGACCTGTTCGATGCTCCCGCCCCCGCCGATATGTCTCCGCCCGAAGAACCGCCCCGCCTGGATTTAGCCGAGGTCGCGCCGGTATCGCGCCTGGAAAAGCTGCGGCAAGCGTATCAGGCCCTCGGTTTTGTTACCGCCGAGCATCCCCTTTGGTCGCTGCTATCGCCGGGCGGGGCGGAAGTGTCGCGGGACGACCCTTTGCCTTTATCGCGGTTTGCCAATTTGAATGAGGTGGGGAGTGAGACCCAACCAAGCATCGTCGCCGGGTTAGTTACCGCCTTGCGCCGTCTGCCGATTGCCGGGTCTGCCGAGGGCGGTGGCGAGGAGCTGACGGTCTTGCAACTGGAAGATTTTAGCGGGCGGGCCGAAGTGCTGAACCTGCGTACCACTTCGGCGGAAGGGGTCGAGCTGGTCGAAGGGGCGGCTTTAATCGTCAGGGTGCGGCCCTTGAAATTATCGAAAGCGGCGGCAAGGCCAGTGCTGGTGGCTCTGGCAATCGCGCCCTATCCGCCCCAACCGGGAATGTTGCTCGCTCCCGCCGCTGAGGAATTGCCGGAAGCGGCCCTATCTGCCGCCCTGGAAACTGGCTCGGCTGAACCGCCCCCGGCCTCATCGTCAACTACTCCCGACGACCAGGGTTGGGCCGATAGTCTCTTTGCCGGGCTAGGTGTACCAGCCGCCGCTCCCGCCAAAAACACCGGGTCAGGCCAATCGGGGAAAGCCGCCCCGAAAGTACCGCGCTTGACCCGGTTAGTGCATATCCGTCTGCCGCGCACCGAAAGCCCCGAAACTGACCTCGATTTGATGGAGCGGCTGAATAATTTGCTGCGTCAGCATCCCGGCGAGGATGGCCTGATTCTCTATTTACCCCAGCCCGACGGCTCGACTATCCGACTTGAACCCCAAAGCTTGCGGGTCAATTTTGGCGAAATCTTCAAGACCGAGCTGATTAATCTGGTCGGCCCAGCCGGAGTGGAATTGGAAGAGCGCCCGTTTTAGGCGGATAGTCAATGAACTTTAATTATTAAATCCGGGTATAACTGGGTTAGCACAATTCAGGTGAGTAGATTAGATACGAGATAGCATTAGCCTCGGTGCGAGCGTGCCTTGAGCAAATTCCGCAACGTCAGTTTATATTTATTAGTTATAAATCAGGCACTGACCGCACTAGGGGTGGTCAGGTGGATGGTGCTATAGCGGCAACCGCGTTTGGGCTGACCGTCTTCGAGTTCAATCCAGCCGAAAGCGGCAGTCGGGATATTTTCGTAATTCATATTGCGCCAGTTCTGCCCCCGAAAATAGGCCGCCAAACTACAACAGATGAAACCGTGACTCGAAAGCAAAATTTTCGACTGAGGCTGCTTTATCAGCCGCTCCGCCAGCTTTTCCACTCGCGTAAAGATTTCCTCGCGGCTCTGCTTGATACCTTCAATCAAGCCCGGCTCAATCTGCAATTCCATATTGAGATGGGTTTGGACAATCGTGGAAGATTGCACCGCCCTGGGCAGGGGCGAGGTCAAAAACAGGTCGAAAGGGCCGCGTCGGGCCAGTTCCGCCCCCAGTTGGTCCACCTGATGCCGCCCGTTGTCGGTCAGCAAGGCTTCGTGTTCTTTGTCGCCATAACCCATATTGCGGGCCGAATAAAAGGTTTCACCGTGCCGGAAATAATATATCAGTTTTTTCAATGTCGTTCCGTTTCTTTTTAAAAAATCTAAAATCTAAAATCTGAAATCTGAAATCTAAAATTCTTCTCAGTCCTCAGTCCTCAGTCCTTCCCCGAAATGCCAGAGGGCCGCGCTATCCGGCAGGTCGCCCAGGGCCAACATTTCGGGGGTAGGTCGCCAGTCTAGGAGCGAGTCGTCGAAAGGAAAAGCGCGGGACTCGATGTGGGCCAGCACTGCCGGGACTGCGGCCTCGGCCCGTGCCATCACATCGGGCGGATAATTGTACATCAGCTTGCGGACTTCGTACTCGTCGCGGTCAAGCAAAAAGACCCCGGCCTCACGAGTGCCATTCAAAACCCCATCCGATTTTTCGGTGCGCCACTGCACATCCAAATCCAGGTCAACATACGAACAAAGCTCGCCATCCCATTTTGATGGCAAGGCGATATTTATATAATAATCGTGAAATTGCCAATCTCCCGACCAAAAGATAACCAGGTTATAATCCCGCTCAGGATAGAGCAAAGCCAGGCTATGATTATTGGAATGCATAAGTTTCTGGACTTTGCCGTTACAGACCGGAGCGCCCATCGGCAGGTAGAGGGTCAGGTAATCGGGCTGTTCGGTGACAACGGCGGCGGGGAAAAAATAACGCGGCACATCGGGATAATTATAAGTTTCCACGCGGGCAAGCTTCAGAGGTGCAAGCGAAGATGATGATAAGAGCATAAAATTCTCTCGTGCTTTCGATAAATTCCAAAAGTGTGCTAGAATTATAGCATATATTTTAGACCGGGAAGGGCAAAACTCGATTTGAACAGCGCAAGGCTATGACGACCTATCATGGTATTTTAAATCTTTACAAACCGGCGGGCGTAACCTCGCACGATATGGTTAGCCGGGTGCGGGGTATCCTGAGGGAAAAGCGGGTCGGTCACGCCGGGACGCTTGACCCGGCGGCAGTCGGGGTGTTGCCAGTCTGTGTCGGGCAGGCTACCAGGGTGGTCGAATACCTGAGCGATGCCCGCAAAGTCTATTGCGCTGAAATCGGTCTGGGCCTGACCACCGATACCTACGATGGCGAGGGCGTGGTTACAGCCGTCAACGACGTGCCGGATTTTTCGCTAGAAGAAATCGAGCGAGCGGCGGACAACTTGCGCGGGCCGATTATGCAGCTTCCGCCGATATATTCGGCGATTAAGGTCGGAGGACAGCCGCTCTACAAGGCGGCGCGGGCCGGAACTGCCGCTAATATTGAAATTCAGCCGCGCCCGGTGGAAATCCATCGCCTGACGATAAACGCCTGGGTGCGGCCCTGGCTCAGAATCTGGGTGGATTGCAGCAAGGGGACTTATATTCGGTCACTGGCTCACGACCTGGGGCAGCTATTGGGCTGTGGCGGGTTTATGCATAGTCTGGTGCGGGTGCAGAGTGGCCCGTTTCACCTTTCGCGTTCGGTCACGCTGGAAGAACTTGAGGCGGCAGTCCAGGCCGGGCGAGTGGAAGACGATATTTTGCAGCCGCTGGATACCGTGCTAGGCGAGTGGCCGGCCTGGATTGTGGATGATGCGACGGCGACCCGCCTTCGGCAGGGCCGCAACCTGTCCTCCTCTCATCCTGGCTGGCGGCTAAACCCGGAGACAACCCACGATTATCCCTTCCGCCGGGTCTACACTGCCGAGGGTGATTTGTTGGCCCTATTGGAACAGGACGGCAATGAGTGGCATCCGGCAAAAGTGTTCACATTTGAGTAAAGAGGCCAAAATTGGAACTGTTGCAAAACCTGGAAGAATTGGCGCAGAACGGACGGCAGCCGATGGTGGTGACGATTGGGGCATTTGATGGGGTGCATGTGGCCCATCGCGCCCTGATAAGCGGGGCAGTGATGCGGGCGCGAGAACTGGGGGTGCAAACCACCGTCCTGACCTTCGACCCCCACCCCGATAGCGTCATCCACCCTGACCGCCCGGTTATCTACCTGACCGACAACGAGGATAAAGCCGCCCTGGTCGCTGAAATTGGAGCAGACCGCCTGATTATTCAGCCCTTCACCCCTGAGTTTGCCCGCGTCACCGCCGAGGATTTTGTAAACCGCTTTCTGGAACTGGCGGATATAAAGGAAATCCACATTGGGGAGGATTTCGCTTTCGGCTACAAAGCCCAGGGCAATCCGGTGCGGTTGCGTGAAATGGGCCACACTCTCGGCTTTCAGGTGCGCTCACTCGCCCCCCTGGAAGTCGGTAGCGAGGTAGTCAGCAGTAGCGGGATTCGGCGCTTGCTATTGGATGGCGATGTAACCGGCGCAGGACGTTTATTGGCCCGTCCTCACAGCCTCAAAGGAATAGTAATTGAGGGTTATCAGCGCGGGCGCTTGCTAGGCTTTCCCACCGCAAATCTGGCAGTGCCGGGGCGTTTTGCCGTACCGGGCAATGGGGTTTATGCCACGATGACCACCTTTCTGGACGCAGGCAAGCGCGGCCCGGCCCATCCGTCGGTGACGAATATTGGCACCCGGCCCACTTTCGACAACGGAGAGCGCAGCGTAGAAACCTTCGTACTGGATTGGTCGGGCGACCTCTACGGGCAGACCATCCGGGTCGAGTTCATCGAAAAGCTGCGGGACGAGCGCAAGTTCGCCGGTCTGGACGAAATCAAGGCCCAGCTAACCCGCGATGTCGAGGCCAGTCGCACCGCCCTTCAAGCGGCAGGCCGGTGTTAGGATCAAAGGGTGACGAAAGCAAGTTTTGCTATTGAATTGTATTTGGAAGAGCTGCTATACTGATTGGATTAAGGCGCTTTAACTGATTATCTCAGATCATATTATAGACATTTGATTTGCAAAACTACTCTATATCAGATTTGGGAAGGTGGTAAATGTCATGGCGGGTAATCGAATAACATTTCAAATTCAAGGTCTACCAGAAAACAATGGAGATGTCTTATTAGAAGACTTTATTAAGCAATTAGATGCGATTAAAGAAACTTTAGGTGAGGTAGAACGAGTAGTTTCAAATGGGAATGGCTTGCGAGATGAGGCAATTGAATACCGGGTGGTAGAATTGCGCCATCAAAGTCCGGCTGTAATTGGGCTTGAGGCCGTGACTAAAAATTCTAATCTGGAAATAGGTAAACCAGAGCTTGTAATTAATAGGTTTCTCGCTGGGGTGCAGCAAATTAATGATACAAATACCGGCCCGGAAGACTTTGATTATGAGGCGCTGCAATCTTTTAGCCATCTTACCTACTTGGTTGGTAAAGGGGTTAGCCAAATTCGGATTTTCAATTCTGATGATACCTTGAATCTGGCTTTGACGGCCCCCTTAGCTCCCAAAGTAGAAAAAATACTAGGGCCTGACCTTATTGAATACGGTGCCGTCACTGGAACTCTTGAGGCTATAAATTTACATAGTACTCCAAATGTTTTTTATTTGTATCCTACAATTGGTCGAGGACGGATACGGTGTATTTTTCCTGTCACTTTGCGGGCGGCGGCGGTTGGGGCTTTGGGCAATTATGTAGAGGTTTATGGTCGTCTAAAATTTAAATTAAGTGGAGCAAGACCCTATGAAGTAGAGGTTAATGAAATCGAAATTTATCCTGACGAAGACGAACTCCCCAAATTAAGTGATTTGAGAGGTATTGACCCTGATATACTGCCTCAAGGTAAATCCAGTCAAGAATATTTAGAGGAAATTAGAAATGAATGGGAGTAACCCTAACAATGGTGGTAACAGAAGTTCAGAACTGGTTTACTGGGATTCTTGTATATTTATTGCTTATATTTCAGGAGAAAAACGCGCTCAAAGCGAATTAGACGGAATTGATGAGCAAATTGAACGGTTTGACAAAAATCGTCTCAATATTTGTACCTCAGTTATAACAATCGCTGAAGTATTACGTAATCGTTCAAAAAATGATTTAGCTTACAGTACCTTCCTAAAAGTAACCCAACGTCGGAATTTTTTACTTTCTGATGTCAATCGAAGAATTACTGAAATAGCCCATGACATCCGTAATTATTCTTCTAAAAATAAAGGAACGGATGCTGATACTTTGACTTTACCTGATGCCCTACATCTGGCAACTTCTATTCACCACCAGTGTTCGATTCTTTATACTTTTGATAAAACTGATAAACCTGGAAAGAGTAAATCTCTGGTACCATTGAGCGGAACTATCGCTGGTCAATATTTTCAAATTATCAAAGTCCCCGAACCGGGGCCTGATTATCAACCCAAACTACCTGGTATTTAAAACCTTCTAAACATATTAGCGATTATTCCAAAACCAGTGAAGCTGCGCCGATTACGCCGGTTTCGTGGCCTAGTCCGGCGGGGCGAATATCGAGGTCGCGGGTGAAGGGAAGCCGGGCGCAACGTTGCCATTCGCGGCGGAGCGGCCCAAAGAGCAGGTCGTCACCTAGCGTCATTCCACCACCGATAACTACCCGATCCAGGTCGAACAGACTGGCGGCGGCGGCGATAGCCCGCGCCAGACCCGTTCCGGCTTCGTCCCACAGCTGCTGTGATAACTTATCGCCATTTCGGGCTGCCTCTGCAATCGCCAGGGCGGTAATTTCTGCTAAAGGCAACCTGGCAAGCTGGCTTGCTACTCCTTCTTGCAGAGCAAGGTGGGCGCGATGGGCCATCCCCGTTCCAGATGCGTAAGCCGTCAGACAGCCGCGTGCGCCACACTCGCACTGCGCCCCTTCCGGCATTACGATAACATGGCCGATATGCCCGGCATTGCCACTTACTCCGTGTAGCAAGCGCCCTTCGAGGACAACCCCGCTCCCGACCCCGGTTGAGACTACCATGCCCATCAAGCTGTGTGCGCCGTGTCCCGCCCCGAAGCGCCACTCACCCAGGGCCAACGCTTTGGCATCGTTATCTACTACTACCGGCAACCCAAAAGCGGTTTCCAGCCGAGCTTTTAGGGGGAAATCGCGCCAGACCGCGATATGCAATGGTGAGACGAGACCAACAGGATATTGCATCGGCCCGCCACAACCGACCCCAACGACCACCGGAGTCAGGCCACTGGCGCGGACGGCTTGCTCGGCCTGAGCGATAATCGCCGCCAGTAGACCTTCCCCGTCGGTATCGCTGGGGGTCGGCTGGCGCAAATAGGAATATACCTGTCCACTTAGGTCTACCACTCCCGCCGCTAACTTGGTACCACCAATATCAATTCCCAGTACGATTTTATCTTCCATTTTTGCACTTTCGCCGATATGCGGCCCGCCGCCGAGGTTGACCATCCCTGGTTTGTGGTCTACTATTTAACCGATGGACAACTGAACCGGGCCGAATTTTTCCAAACCATATTTTCGGGGATTGGCTCGTTAAAGTAAAATCACGAAAGCAAATGCGCCAAAGAAAGCTGACAATTTATTATGGATGAAACGCCCATCCCCGGCAGCCGGGCCATCTTGCGCGAATTGGGCTTACGTCCCAGCAAGGGACTGGGCCAGAATTTTTTGGTGGACGAAAGCGTCCCACCCAAAATTCTAGCAGCGGCTGAGGTCGGGCCGGAGGATGCGGTCATTGAAATCGGGCCGGGAGTCGGCGTACTGACCTTGCGGCTTGCCCCTCTGGTCCGCAAGCTGACGGCGGTGGAGCTGGATGCCCGGCTGTACCCTTATTTACACCAAGCTCTCGCACCCTATCCGGGAGCCAGATTGGTCGAAGGCGATGCCCTGAATTTCGACCCTGCCGCGCTCGAACCTGAGCCGTACAAGCTGATTGCTAACATTCCCTACTATATCACGTCGGCGATTTTACGCCACTTTTTAGAGAGCGCCCACCGCCCGCAACGCACCGTACTAATGGTGCAAAAAGAGGTGGCCCAGCGCATCGTTGCCCAGCCGCCTGATATGAGTTTGCTGGCGGTCAGCGTGCAGTTTTTTGGTCGGCCCAAAATCTGGAGTTATGTCCCGGCTGGGGCGTTCTTCCCGCCGCCCAAAGTGGACTCGGCGATTCTCTTGATTGAAACCTATCGGCCCGATGAGCAACCCTGCCCCGGCGTGGACCAGCGGCAGTTTTTCGATTTGGCGCTGGCCGGGTTCGGGCAATAGCGCAAGCAACTGTCAAACTCGTTATCCGCCTGACTATCCCCCGCCGTCTCCAAACCGCAAATACAAGCCGCCCTTTCGCAGGCCAACATCGCGGGAACCCGCCGGGCCGAATCGCTCTCCTTGCCGGAATGGGCCAGGCTTTGGGAAAGCGTGAAAAGTTTTGAGTTTTGAGTTTTGAATTATAGCAACGGGAGAGCGAAAAGTAGGGCTAAAAGCTGAGTTCCCCAATCGTAAATCTCCCCGACCCCCGACCCCCTAATACGATTTGGGCATCTTTAATAAATGCTGCCCGATATAGGCCAGCACCAGATTATTGTTAATCGGGGCGACGGTGAAAAGCCGGGTTTCGCGGAACTTGCGCTCGACATCGTATTCGGCAGCAAAGCCATAGCCGCCATGCGTGTTCAGGCAGATATTAGCCGCTTCCCACGAAGCTTCCGAGGAAAGCAGCTTTGCCATATTTGCTTCCGCTCCACATTTCTCTCCGGCATCGAACAGGGCGGCGGCCTTGAAGCGCATCAGGTCGGCGGCTTCCAGCGCGGCGAAAGCGTGGGCAATCGGAAACTGGACTCCCTGGTTTGCGCCTATCGGTCTACCAAAGACCACTCGCTCAGTGGCATACTTCGAGGCCCGCTCGATAAACCAGCGCCCATCCCCGATACATTCGGCGGCGATTAGTATCCGCTCGGCGTTCCAGCCATCAATAATATAGCGGAAACCCATGCCTTCCTCTCCAATCAGGTTCTCGACTGGCACTTCCAGGTTATTGATAAAGACCTGGTTGGTTTCGTGATTGAGCATCGTATCTATAGGGCGGGCCTCGACTGCGCTCCCGGCCTCACGCAGGTCTACCAGAAAGACCGACAGCCCACGAGTTTTATCATCCAGTTGGTCATAAGGCGTAGTGCGGGCCAAAAGCAACATCAAATCGGAATGTTGCACCCGCGATGTCCAGATTTTTTGTCCGTTGATAAGATAATGGTCGCCTTGCCGGACGGCGCTGGTGCTAATGCGAGTAGTTTCTGACCCAGCATCCGGTTCGGTCACGCCAAAGGCCTGCAACCGCAATTCGCCGGAAGCAATCGCGGGCAGGTAACGCTGCTTTTGCTCCGGGTTGCCGTAGCGCAACAGCGTCCCCATAATATACATCTGAGCGTGACAGGCGGCGGAGTTGCCGCCGTTGCGGTTGATTTCTTCCAGTATCAGGCTGGCCTCAGTGATACCCAGGCCCGCCCCGCCATATTCTTCCGGGATGAGAGCCGCCAACCAACCCGCTTTGGTCAACTCCGTTACGAAGGCTTCGGGATATTGCCGCTTTTGGTCTACCTCGCGCCAGTAGGCATCAGGGTAGCGGGCGCAAATCTCGCGGACGGCGCTCCGTATTGCTTGTTGATCCTGGTTGAGCCTGAATAGAAAATCCACTTTTCCGCCCCCTCCAAAAATTAAATAAAGTCTAAATCTTATATCTTACTGTCTAGTATAGTTCATCGAATATCTTCACAATGCTCTCATCAGTATCAAGCTTACGAAGATAATCATTGACATCAGAAAACTTTATCTCAAAATACTCATCAAACAATTGAGTTCCCCGGTAAATATTTGGGGATGGCACATAAATAGGCCCCCAACGTTTGACCGGATTGAAATAATATAAGATTGGCTTAAGCTGGTTGGTATTGGTTAATTGAAGATGATTGACTAATCCGGCATAAGTCTTTATAAATTTGCGATTTATGTCTACAAACTTGCCTGTATCATGGTCATCGTTGTATTTGATTTCTAAATAGATGATTTGCCCTGAAGCAATTTTAAAAAGAGCGTCTATGTCTTTTGTAATAGTCTGTTTTTCACTGTGGGAAGAATTTTCATTCTGAACAATTTCCTCAAGTAAGGCGTTGAACAATTCATCGCATTGATCGGGGCTACCTGGCAATTGTCGTCCGGTAATATATTTATCAATAAGCGCGTCAGTTTCGGCAGTCATTGAGAGCTTAATTCTTTTGCCCGAATCTGGTAATGCTATAACCTTACTATCTCTTTCAACTACCAGCGCAATTAACTTTTCTATAAAGTTCCCAAACTTAATGTTCAGAGATTGTAATATCCCCCCAAGAACCCGATATTTTGCCGGAACAAAATGAAGCTTAGTTTCGTGTAGAAATGTACTCTTACGGATATTTGCTTCCGAAGTCGTATCCTGAATTATTTTTATTATTGCTTCACGTACAATATTATGAACATCGCCATCCATTTTTAGTTTTTAGTTTAGACTATATTATTTTCGGCACGATATTTTTCACGGAGTTGATCAATACTGACTAACTGTTCAGAATCATCCAAATAATACCAATATTCCCACCCGTTGAAAGCTGGCAAACCCTGAGCCGTCGCCGCAATCTTATGAATCGAGCCGGTATAAGTTTCCCACCCTAGCTGAGAATCGGCCTTTACAACCGCACTTTTTTTACTATCCTTCGAGTAGAGTTTTTGACCAGGCTTAATTAATTGGGCTTCAATTAGCTGACCAAAGCTGACCCGTGGAAGGGTTCGTTTTGATTCAGTGACAAAGGTAGTTTCAGGAAATAATTGTAATGGTATTTCATCAATTCGTTTTTGAGCTATTGCTACATATTCCGGGTCTGCCTCAATGCCTATAAAGTTGCGACCTAACTTTTTGGCTACTGCGCCGGTAGTACCCGACCCGAAAAACGGATCAAGTACAATATCATCAAGTTCACTTGAAGCTAAGATAATTCGATAGAGTAAGGCTTCGGGTTTCTGGGTTGAATGGGCCTTTTCTCCGTTTAGTTTTATCCGTTCCGCCCCGGTACATAATGGGATGTACCAAACATTTTGCATTTGTTTTTCTTCATTGAGGTTTTTCATGGCATGGTAATTAAAATTGTATTTTTTCTGGGTGGCTGATTTCCTGGCCCAAATCATAGTCTCAGTAGCATTAGTGAAACGAGTGCCACGAAAGTTGGGCATTGGATTTGATTTGTGCCAAATCACATCATTTAAGATCCAATAACCCAAATCCATCAAAACGGTACCTACCCTAAAGATATTATGGTAAGAGCCTATTACCCAAATGCTGCCATCATCTTTAAGGACTCGACGGCATTCATTTAACCAGGAACGGGTAAAATTATCGTATTCGGCAAAACTGGAAAACTGATCCCACTCATCATTTACCCCATCCACGAGGGTTTGATTGGGGCGGAGAAGGTCGTTTTAAGTTGTAAATTATAGGGAGGGTCGGCGAAAATTAAATCCACCGAGTTTTCGGGCAGGGTTCGCATTACCTCAATGCAATCACCTTGTAAAATTCGATTTCTAGGGATTTGTACCTTTTTAACTTGCTTTACTTCTGATTGGTATATCATACGGCCTTTTACATTGGGTTGTTAAATGAATTGCGATAGCCCTATTTTATACCTTTCGGTATGACAAGTCAAAAAAGTTATCCAGCGAGAATCTTTCACTATCTTTCCAAGTTGAGTTTAAGGGTAAAGGCGCACCACGGTGCGCCCTTACTAAATTTATCCCAAAGTGCAAAGTTGGTGAATCTTTATTTTAGGCTATCATCTCTTGCAAAGCCTTTTTGTCGAGGATAAAAATGGTGCGGTTTTGGATATTTATCAGCTTGCGTTTTTGCAACTCGATGAGCTTGCGAGTCACGGTTACGCGGTTCGAGCCAATCATATCGGCCAGCTCCTGATGGGTCAGGCCCAAATCAATGCTGGTCGCCCCGCTATTTTCCTGGTTGCCGAACTCGGTTGCCAGTTTGAGCAGGATATTGACCAGCCGCAACGAAACATCGCGGCCCAAAAGCCCTTCAATCAGTAGTTGCGATTGGGAAAGCTGCTGGGAAAGGCTATAGATAATCCGCGAGGCCAACAGGGGTGACTCTTCCATCAAGGCTTCCAGGGCGCTCTCCTGAATGCTGGCGACGATGGACTCTTTCATGGACTCGGCGTAGACATCGTGAAAGTAGCTATTATTGTTATTGGATTGGGCAAAGACATCATTGACCCCCAGAATCGAGAGGGTTATAGCCCGCCCGTCCGGCAGAATCTCATAGAGCCGGATGCGGCCCAGCATCACGAAGTACAGCACCGAGCGATTATCACCGGGCTGGAAGATTTTGTGGCCCTCTTTGTAGCGATTGAGCTTGAAGGCGTGCACGCTTTTGACTAAATCCTGCAAGGTAGTGCGTTCCAGCCGTAGACGGCGGGCCTCGGTGCTTTCGGCGGCAAGCTCATCTTGAATATGGCGGTCTTCGTCTACATAGCCACTAATAATCGCGTTTTCGGCGCGAGAACGCAGGGCGTTCAGCTTTTCAGTGATAGGGCGTAACAGAGCGGGATTGGCTTCGACGGCGGCAGTCGAGGTTATAACTTCCCAAATAGCGTTCATCATCGAGGTCATCTGAGTAATGACCGACTCGATGCGGGTCGAGGCGCGGGCCTGACAGCGACCCTCTTTTTCGAGCAAGGCTACATACTCATCGTAGCGTCCGGTGCGGAGACATTTGAGCAATTGCTCCCACAGAGCCATATGGCGACGGCGGACTTCGCTGTCAAAGCGGGCCACCTCGAAACCATAACTATTCTGATCTATCATATCGGCCCATTTTTTGCGGAAAGCGGCTTTGGCTTCCGTCAAGGCTTTTGCCAGATCATCATTCATTTTTTCACCCAACGTTCTATCTTCTAGTTTTTGGCAGAACAGTTGACGCTATAATAGATAGATTATACGATTGTACCGGGATAAAAGTATGCACGATTACACGGAGCAGCATTGTTTCCAAGCCAAAGAGTGTTCCTACCTCTTTAGCGGTGCGTCATACTTCCTTCCGCAAAGACCCTAATAGCACATTCAAAAAACTCATAGCACGTGGTTCAAGCAGCGTAGAAGTCAAACAATTTGAGAATAAAACCTTTACGGAAAATCTATCTTTTATACCGCTAATTATAACTCTTTTCTTTTTAAATACAAGTGAAGAAAGGTCTAAAATTGGTCTAATTAATATAGAAGTTTGAAATTGGGGGGTTGGAATAGGCTAATTGCTGGTTTTGGTTAGTGGGCGGCTTAGAGAAAGTCCAAAATTGGTGATCAAGAAAGCTAAAGGAGTATTACTGAAAAGTTTCTTCCCCGATTATCTGTTTGTAGCGCGGCAGATTTCGGAGGTGGTCGAGCTTCTCATCGTCTTGCGCCCACTCCCGGACCTGTTCGCGGTTAATCGAAACTGCATTGCTCAGGTGATAGAAGGCTTCTTCCAACCGGAAGTTTTCGGCAAAATGACAAGCTAGATGATAATGGGCCAATAGATATTGAGGGTCAAAGGCCACCGCTTTTAGCAGGCATTCCTCAGCCCGATTCATATCCTTGAGCATCAGCGAGGTCAGACCCAGATTGTGCCAAGCGACAGCATCTTTGGGGTTGTGTTGCAGGATGGCTTGAAGTTGCTGGGCCGACTCGTGAAAATCGCCCTGCTCCCAGAAAATATCGGAAAGGCGAAAACGGGCGCGGCTATCTTTGGGGTTCTGCTCGATAGCGCGGGCGAAAGCAGCAATCGCTTTGGTATGCTCGCCCCGGTCCAAAAAGAGGTCGCCGAGGGCGCGGCGGGCATCAGGGTAGAGCGGTTCGCGCTCCAAAGTCTTTTCCAGAAAAAGCTGGGCAATGTCGAGGCCGGATTGAAGCAGGAAATAACCAAGATTATAGGTGACAGTGGGACTTTCGGGGTCTATCCGCAGAGCATCCACATAATGAATCAAGGCTTCCTGAAATTTGCTCTGCTCCGAGCAAATCGTCCCCAAATTGTCGTGCAAGGCGGCCCAGTTGGGGGCTAACCGGATAGCCTCGCGCACCTCGGCTTCGGCTTCGGCGAACTGCCCGGCTTCAAACAATTTTTTGGCCCGCTCGTTATGGGTTCGCGCCTGGTCGGTTTCAGGATTGCGTTCTGGATTAGCTTGCTGGTCTTCCGCCATTACTTCTCGATACTACCTGGTTTTTGACATCCAAAAAGAATAGCCAGATTATACCATATTGAAGGCGGGATTTGGGGAAAACTCAAATATGGTAAAATTATGATATATTCACTATTCAGGGTGTATAATAAGGGTTTGGAATTACTGTCAAATTGCAGGGGAGGTTCGTTATCCAGATAGATATCCGTATTCAGAAGGTTTCATTTCGCAGTGCTGAACTGGGCCTCAACAAATCTTTTTATATATATCTTCCGCCGGATTATCACGACCCAGCCCATCAGCATGAACGCTACCCGGTCTTGTATCTCTTTCGCGGTCACGAGCGGGACTGGGTAAATCTGCACGAGGATAGCTCGCGGAGTGGGCGCAGCATCGTAGATGTCTATCTTGATTTATATCAGGCCGGGACAATCGGGCGCATGATTATCGTCTGCCCTGGGATTTCGAGCGATGACGAGCGGATACCAGGTTTGTTGGTCAATTTCCGGCAACCGGAGTTGGCCCGTCAGTCGCGGGGGATTGGGACTGGGCGCTTCGAGAGCTACTTTATCCACGAACTGATACCTTTTGTTGAACATCATTACCGGACTTTGCCCTATTCTCACTGGCGGGGAGTAGATGGCTTTTCGTTGGGCGGCTTCCAGGCCATCAAAATCGCGGCCCAACACCCTCAGCTCTTTGTCACCGCCGGAGCATATGACGGGACTTTTCTGTATGCCAGTCGTCACGGCAAATCTATCAGCCCCAATGACCGGCTATTCAAAGCCCCGTTGTTCGACCCGGCTTTCGGCAAGCCCCGTGATATGGCCTATGCCGCCGCCAATAACCCGGCTAACCTGATTATGAATAGCTCCTACAAAGCTTTGAATAGTATTGTTTGGATGATTCAGGCTGGCCCGGAAACCGCCGAGCCGTTTGATGCCAACTATTATCGCGGCAAATATCTGGCTAAATTACTGGCGGCCCACAACATCCCCAATCAAGTCCCTCTGATTATCCCCGATGGTCGCCACAACTGGGCTACCGCTGACCGCCACATGGCGGTTACATTGCCGATTCACTGGGAAGTTTTCTCCAATAATTTAAGCGCAATTGATATTCCTGCCAGCTAGATAATTTACAACCCGATAATATATTCGGTAAGATTTGTAATGATTTAGCAAAGAAAATTTACTATTGCCCCACACTTATTTAATAGCCGCCCGGTATACTATCCTCAAGACCAGGGAAACTGTAGGTAACATTACAGGCAACTATCAAAAGGTTTCGTTTCCCTCGCCTGGCCTGAATTCCGCCACTTCGGGCCGGTCATATTGGGTTCTATTATAATATATTCAAGTGGAGTAACCTATGTGGTTAAATAATTCCGACCATTCGCGGGGCTGGCAGAGCAATAATACCGCCCCGATTAATCCCTCAACCGATTCTAATCGCGGCTACAATTATTATACCGATTATTCCCAATCTTATCCCGGCTATGCTTATCCCACTCAACCGCTGAGCCGCAAATCGCGGGCCGGGCGCTTTCTGGGTTTCATGTTTGTGGTAATGGCAGTCGCCGCCGCCGCTTTGTATTTTATCGGAGCAGGGCAGAGCCACCCGGCTAAACCGCCGGTAAATACTGGCCTGGAACGCGAAGGCAGTGGCTTTGGTTTTACAGTGCAGCCCAACGACCCGCTTTTTGATAGCCAATACGCCTTGAAAAACCTCAAGGTCGCCGATGCCTGGAAAATCACCACTGGTAGCCCAAATGTGATTGTCGCGGTGATAGATACCGGGGTGGATGTGAATCACCCTGACCTCAAAGGGCGGTTAGTCAAGGGCTACGATTTTGTAAACGATGACGACACTACCGAAGATTTTGTCGGTCACGGCACTTTCGTTGCCAGCCTGATTGCTGCCACCGGCGACGATAAAAACGGTATCATAGGGCTTGCCCCCAACGTCAAGATTATGCCGCTCAAGGTTTTGAGCCGTTCAGGGGGCGGCGATAGTACCGCGATTGCCAAGGCGATTCGCTATGCTACTGACAACGGGGCGAAAGTGATAAACCTGAGCCTGGGCAGTCCCTATCCCTCCCGGCTGATTCGGCAGGCTACCGATTATGCGATTGGCAAAGGGGTAGTGGTAGTTGCGGCGGCGGGCAACGATGGTTCACGGGGCAACCCGGTGGAATACCCGGCCTCGTTCCCGGACGTGATTTCGGTTGGCGCAACCGGCCCAACCGACAAAATCGCTTCGTTCAGCACTCACAATAGCGGGGTGAACGTCGCCGCCCCAGGGCTGAATGTGCTGGGAGCGCGTTCTTCTCAGAACACGATTTGTCGGCCTGTCAGTGCTGCCACCGATTACTGTCTGTCCAGTGGCACAAGTTTCGCCGCGCCTTATGTCTCGGCCACCGCCGCCTTGATGCTCTCGGTCAACTCGACGCTGACCCCGCAGCAAGTCCTTAACCTTCTGGAAAGGACCGCTACCGACCTCGGCCCTCAAGGTACGGACGACTACTATGGCGCAGGTCTGGTCAATGTCGGCAAGGCCGTCGCAGAGGCGAAAAAATAGTAGTTGGGGGACTGAGGACAGGGGAAGGCCGGACTGAGCCTTATCTCCCAGGGCAAGCGGTGTTATTTGTGGGAAGCCGCTCCGTCGGCTGACTTGCTGACTGAGCAATATCTACAGGCTTGAGAGTTAGGTGTACAATCCATTGGCGGCAACCAATTGGCACAATGTCCCACAAAATGCCCTTCATTATGAAAGATATTGCTGAGTGTTCAAGTCAGCCGACGGAGCGGCTTCCCACAGAAATACCCTCAACCCTTGTAGATAAGGCTCAGTCCTGGTTTCCCTAACCCCCGACCCCGGTCCCCCGTCCTCTATTTCATCGTCACCCCAAAGGCATCGGCAATTGTGAAAATATCTTTGTCGCCGCGCCCGGAGAGGCAGATGACAATCGCCGAGTCTTTGGACAAAGTAGGGGCAAGTTTGGCGGCTTGGGCGATGGCGTGGGATGGTTCGAGGGCCGGAATAATCCCCTCGGTCCGGCAGAGCAATTTAAAGCCTTCCAGCGCCTCATTATCGTCAATCGCGGCGTAGTCGGCCCGTCCCGTGTCTTTTAGGTAACTATGCTCTGGCCCGACCCCCGGATAATCGAGGCCCGCCGAAATCGAGTGAGTTTCGATAACCTGGCCGTCCTCATCCTGCAACAGGAAAGACTTAGAGCCGTGTAGCACCCCGACCCGACCCGCCACCAAAGTGGCCGAGTGTTTGCCGGACGCGACCCCGCTCCCCCCGGCCTCGACCCCCAAAAGCTTCACCCCTTCATCCCGCACAAAGGGATAAAACATCCCGATAGCGTTAGAGCCACCACCGACGCAGGCCAGCACATATTCAGGCAACCTTCCAATTTGCTCGATACATTGGCGACGGGCTTCGGTCCCGATGACCGACTGAAAGTCGCGCACAATTTGAGGGTAGGGGTGCATCCCCACCGCCGAGCCAATCAGATAATGGGTAGTGCGAACGTTCGTCACCCAATCGCGGATAGCCTCATTGATAGCATCCTTGAGAGTGCGGCTACCACTGGTCACGGGCCGGACTTCCGCCCCCAGCAGCTTCATGCGGAAGACGTTGAGGGCCTGCCGCTCGATGTCCACCTCGCCCATATAGACTATACACTCCAGACCGAGCATGGCACAGGCCGTTGCCGAGGCCACGCCGTGTTGACCCGCCCCGGTTTCGGCAATCACCCGCTTTTTGCCCATCCGCTTGACCAAAAGAGCCTGCCCCACCGCGTTTTTGATTTTATGCGCCCCGGTGTGGGCCAAATCCTCACGCTTGAGATAGATTTGCGCTCCACCTAATTCCGCCGACAGGGTTTTGGCGTGATATAGCGGGGTCGGTCTGCCGATATAATGGCGGGCCAAATCTAATAACTCCGCCTCGAAAGCGGGGTCGGCCTGAGCTGCGGCATAAGCCTGTTCCAGTTCCGCCAGCGCCGGCATCAGGGTTTCAGGGGCATATTTGCCGCCAAACTCCCCAAAATGACCGCTACTATCGGGCCAGTTATATTCCTGAGTCTTGGTTTGGTCTACCAATTGGGTCATCATTTCCTCCTTATTGGGGGTCACTAGGGTAGTTTTGAGTTTTGAGTTTTGAGTTTTGAGTTTTGAGTTAAAATACCACTGACTAACCGTATTTTTTCCGCCTTGCGTCTTCCGTCTTACAAACCTCAGTCCTCAGTTCTCAGTCCTCTTTGCGGCCTGACAAAACGCGATTATCTTGTTCAGGTTTTTTTCGCCGGGAGCGCCGTCCTGCTCGACCCCGCTACTCACATCCACGCCCCAGGGTTGCACCTGCCGGCCGGCCTGGGCCACATTTTCGGGGGTCAGGCCACCCGAAAGCAGGGTCGGGTAGCGGGCCGCGATAGCTTGGGCCGCTTCCCAATCGCCGATTTCGCCCGTTCCGCCGTACATTCCCTTTTTGTGAGTATCCAGCAGCAACGAAACTCGTTCCAGCTTGCCAAAGCTTTCCGCTTGCTCCAGAGCCTCGTCCAAAACGATATTCGCGGGCAGCCGCAGGGCCTTGATGACTGGCCTAATGCGGGTCAGTTCCGCGACCAGGGCTGGACTCTCTTCGCCACTGACCTGGAGATAATCGAGGCCGTAGCGTTCCACCGCCGCCGCCATTTCCGCTATCGCCACATTCACGAAAACCCCGACCAACGCGGGCCGTTTCTCGAACCCGGCAATAGACCTCACTAGCTCATCAGCTTTTTCGGGCGCAAGATAGCGCGGGCTTGGTGGATAGAAAATAAAGCCAAGCATTGCCCCCCCGTTCTCTGCCGCCGTCCGCGCCGCCTCTATCGTCTTTATCCCGCAAATTTTGATTTTCAAAGTATAGTCCTAAAAGTGCTGAGTGCTGAGTATATACCGCCGTCGGTTTTCAATCGTAAATCGTAAATATCTCAGTCCTTAGTCCTCAGTCCTCAGTCCTGCCCGCTCTCCAAACAGTTCCGCAATTTTCTGTTCCAGCCGCTCGGTATCGAGGCCGGTGGGAGTGGAGGCGGCCCGTACCAGGGTTTCGCCGATTAAAACTACTTTTGCCCCGTCGTGGTGCAAACGGGCAATATCTTCGGCGGTGGCAATGCCGCTTTCACTGACCAACAGACCATCAAAGCTGGAGGGCAGGAGCGCCGCCAGTCGGGTAGTGGTGGCTAAATCCACCTGGAAGGTGTGCAAATCTCGGTTATTGACCCCGATAAGGCGTGTGCCCAGCCCCAGAGCGCGTTCCAGTTCGGGTGGGTTGTGTACCTCGACCAACACCCCTAACCCCAGTTCGGTTGCCAGTGTCAGTAATTGCGCCGCCATAGCATCTTCCAGGGCCGCCATAATGAGCAAGAGCGCATCCGCGCCGTAGGCCCGCGCTTGCCAGACCTGATAGGGGTCTATAATAAAATCTTTGCGTAGAATTGGTATTTTGTTCCCGGCGGCGGTTTTGGCTATTTGGATATAACTCAGGTGGCCTTGAAAGAACTGCTCGTCAGTCAGCACCGACAGGGCCGAAGCGCCCGCCCGCTCGTAGGCCGCGCCCAATCGGGCCGGGTCGAAATCGGGACATAGTAGCCCTTTGGAAGGTGAAGCTTTCTTAATCTCGGCAATTAGCGATACATATCCCCCGGCGCGGGGCTGACGAAGCGCCGCCTCAAAATCCAGTGGCGAGGGCAATTCGGCTATCTTGCGCCGCAAAACCTCGATTGGCTCGGCGGCGGACTGACGCTGTACCTCGTTATATTTGTGGGCCAATATCTCGCTCAGGAAATTACTCATTGGCCTCGGCCTCTTTCAAAATAGCCTCAATCTGTTCAATTTGTGCGACCCACTCCTCAATTTGGTCATCATATTTGCTAATTTGAAATTTGATTTTAGCCTTTTCCGCCGGGTCAGTCAGGTATACTCCTAATTGCTCTTCAAGTTCACTTTTTACTTTTTCGGCATTTTTAATGTTGACCTCCAGTTGCTTGCGTCTTTGGCGCAGACCGTCGCTGGCTGTGCGGGTACTCGCGTCAAGCCGGGTTACAATGTGGGCCAGATTACCCATTACATACGAGCTTCCTACCCGATGATAAAGATTTTTGGCTGACGGCCCTAGCTGTAAATATTTGTTAAGAGATAATTTTTTTTGCGGCTTAATCAGTAGAGCCAATTGCTCATGGTCAATCGCGGGTAAAGCCACTGGCTGATTATTGCCTTCAAATAAGTAATAAGCCTCGCAACTGTGTACCAGCGCAACCAGGGCTGAATAAACTCCACCTATTTTGTAGCCGCCGGTGAAATTAATCAAAATTTTCTGCTCAGGATAATCTTTTCGTAGCTGGCTTACAAGTTCATCCAGCTTTTCGAGCAGAGCCTCCGGGTAGGGTATTTCGCCATCTTTGGTAGTAAAACCGGAAATTTCTCTAAATTCAGTTTGAAGAAAACCCGCTTGCTTGTAATATTCAGTCAAAGCCATCCCGCAAACAGCCCCCGCATCGGCCTTCTGGTCTTGTCGGGTGCCGGCCAAAAAGAAAAGTCGGTCACTCGGATTGGCGGGGATAGGAATTAATCCTAGTGAAGAAATTTCTGCTGGAACAAACTTTGTCCTGGGGTCAGGCTCAGGATAAAGCTTTAGCATTATATACAAAAGAGTTTTGGTTGTAGCCAGGCCGTTATCAAAATTTTCCAGGTCTTTTTTTAACTGCTGAATATCTTCCTCAGTAACAGACGAGGGCAAGAATTTTTTATTATTAGGATTAGTAATATTTAGAATAGCCGATTTCCCGACCGTACTTATTATTATTCGCCCGGACTGCTCAAGCTTTGACATACCTTCAAACCTTTCTCAATTGCATCTATCTGAGGCCTGGGCATACCACCTCAATTTTTGGATTTATGACCACTGATCATCTATCTAACCTGGCTATTTGTCGCTAAAAGCAATCACTGGCTTAGTATTATACATTAAAAACCGCCAAACCTAAATTTGAGAAACTTTACAAGCTTGCCAGCCAGAACAATAAAGGCTAAAATCAACGGGTTGTAATTGGATTTTTCTTGATTTTAGATTTCAGATTTCAGATTTCAGATTTTCGATTTCGGGGAAAGCAGGCGATATGCTACGGTGGGTCTTTATCGGCGGACTATTGCTGTTAATCGGATTTGGGCTTTCGGTGGAGTTCGGGCGGACATCGGCGGTGGCGCAGGCCCAGGCCACGCCCGAACCGAGCATCGCGGGCGCGTACCTGACCGAATTTTCGGTCAAGACCAACACCCCGCCCCGCCGTGACCTCTACGCCCTGTATGCCCGCTATAAGGGTGGCCCAACCGAGCGCCCCCGCACCACTACCAAACCGACCTACAAAGTCGGCGACCAGGAAACCTTCACCGTGTTTGACCTGGAGCGCAAAATCCCTTATCCGGTCACGGCGCGGGTGGTCGCGGTCACGCCCCATCTATATATGTTTCTCGATGTCAAAGCTGGGCAGGATGCGGCTAATCTGGCACGACTGGCCCAGGACTTTGAGGACAAGGTTTACCCGACCACCCGCCGCTATTTTGGGGAAGAACCCTCGCCCGGCGTGGACAATGACCCTCATCTGGTTATTTTGAACTCTCCGCTCAAGCTGGCCTCCGGCTTTTTCAGCTCGGATGATGAGGTGTTGCGCCCGGTCAACCCCAATAGCAACGAGCGCGAAATGTTCTATATTAGCACCGGCCCGACCAACGCTGATACTTATTTGGGGACGTTGGCCCACGAATTCCAGCACATGATTTACTATAATACCCTGCCTAATCAGGATTTGTGGATTAACGAAGGCAGCAGCGTCCTATCACAGGTCTTGAACAACTATAGTTCGGGTAGCTATGAATTCAGCTTTATGGCCCGGCCCGGTACTCAGCTCAACAACTGGACTTGTAGCGCTTGCGGGACTTTGCGTTACTATGGGGCGGGCTACACCTGGCTTTCTTTTATCAAAGACCGCTATGGCTTTGACGTTTTTAAGGGGATTGCCCTCAACCGCAAAGGGTTGGTCGGTTTTAATGCGATTGACCACGCCCTCTATTATAACGGGCAACCCGGCCTCAGCAGCGAAACCCTCCTAAAGCAGTTTGTCGTCACCAACTATCTAAACCGCCGCAGCGCCGATAGCACCTACAACTACCAGCAAATTACCGCCAGAGTCGAGAACCCGATTAATCTGGCGGTCAATACCAGCCGGGATGAAAGCGTAAACCAGTTCGCCGCATCTTATTACAATATTCAGGGGAGCGATAACGGCTTTACCCTCGACTTTAGCGGGGCAAAGACCGTCGCGCTGGTTGGGCCAAAGGCTTTCAGTGGTCAATATGCCTGGTGGTCGAACCGGGGGGATGACTCAAATACGAGCCTGACCCGCTCGATAGATTTGAGCGGGGTCAAGAGCGCGACTCTCAAATACCGCACTTGGCTGGACTTAGAACCGCTCTATGACTGGCTGTATATTTCGGTTTCAACGGACGACGGCAAGACCTGGAAGGTTGTGCCGGGCAGCAAATATACTACTGACCGCGACCCGTCTAACAAAACCTACGGCCCTGGCATGACCGGGCAGACCACCGCCGATGGCCTATATCTGGTGGACACCGAGGAAGTGCGCTCGGTTTGGGGGCAGGAGACGGTAGACCTGTCGAAATTCGCGGGCCAGAAAATCAAGCTGCGGCTGGAATACGTTACCGATGAAGGCTATAGTCGTCAGGGGGCATTGTTCGATGATTTTGAAATCCCTGAAATCGGCTGGAAAGACGATATAGAAAATGGCGAAGCGGGTTGGGAAGCGGCAGGTTTCGTGCGCTCCAATCTGGCCTTGCCCCAGCGTTTTTGGGTGCAGATAATTCGGCGGGATGGGCCGTGCGGCGCGACTGACACGTCCGACCTGGCTAAGGCCGATGGCGGGCAACCGTGTGTCCGGGAATTGGTACTGGATGCCAATAACGTTGGTCGTCAGACTTTCCCTTATAAACAGGCGGTGGTGGTGGTTGCGCCTTACGCCCCCAAAACCTTGCAGCCCGCCAGTTTTAGCATCAAATTTAGCAAGTGAAGCAGGATTGTAACTGTTCAGCCTTGTCATTCTGAGTGAAGCGAAGAATCTAGATTCTTCGCTTCGCTCAGAATGACAAGCCCAGGCTGGCTGAAGTGTTACGCAGGATTAACCTAATTGAATGAACGTCTAAAGCTGGCCTATTTCAGCCCGCTCAACCCGGTGCAATCGGGTATCAGCGATTACAGCGAGGATTTACTGCCATATCTAGCCCACTATGCCCAGATAGATTTATATGTGGACGGCTACAGTCCGACTAATCCAGCTATCCGGCAGAATTTCGAGGTGTACCCGGCCCAGAAATTTGCACGACAGGCCGCCAGCTATGACCTGACCCTGTTCCACATGGGTAATAGCGCGGCCCACGCCTATATTTACCGGGCGCTGGAAGCTCACTCTGGACAAGGCGTGCTGGTACTCCACGACTTTGTTTTGCATCATTTCTTAATCGGCGAATATCTCAATCATGGCAAAGCCGCCCAGTACGTCCGCCTGATGTCGCGCCGCTATGGGGCGCAGGGCGAAAAAATCGCCCGCGAGGTTATCAAGGGCAAACTGGCGGAAGAACTCTTTAAGTATCCTCTCAACGAAAGCGCGATAGAGGCCGGAAAAGCGGTGCTGGTACATAGCCAGTATGCCAAAAACCTGATTGAGCAGGCCTATCCCGCCAAATCGGTGGGAGTGGCTCGGATGGGCGTGCCGTTGCCCGCTTTAATCCCCAAAGATGCCGCCCGCGCTCGGCTCGGTCTGCACCTGGACGAATATATCGTGGTGTCGCTGGGCCACCTCAACCCCTACAAACGCCTGGATAGTGCGCTGTGGGCCTATCGCGCTTTCAGCCGCGAGTTCCCGGCCTCGCGCTTTATTCTGGTCGGCAGCGAGTCGCCTAATTACAATGTCCGGGCGATGATTGAGGCCCTCGGCCTTAATGGACAGGTGACTTTGACCGGCTACACTTCCGGCGAACAGGCCGCCGATTATCTGGCGGCGGCGGATGTCTGTATTAATCTGCGCTACCCAACCGCCGGTGAGACTTCAGCTAGTTTATTGCGGATTATGGGGGCGGGTCGTCCGGTCCTGGTGTCGCGCACCGGGGCATTTGAAGAACTGCCCGACGATGCCTGTATCAAGGTGGATGTGGACGAGGCCGAAGAAGAATTGCTCCTGGAATACCTGCGGATGCTGGCCTACCGCCCGGAACTGGCTCAGACCATCGGACGCAATGCTCGCCGTCACGTGGCTCAAGCTGCCCGGCTTTCGGATGCGGCCCACGATTACTATCGCTTTTTGTGCCAGGTGCTAGGCCGACCCGCGACTATCCCGGCCCGCTCCGACCCCGACCAGGCTACCGCTCTGGTGCTGGATGAGACTACTATCGAGTATGTCGAGGCGTTTGGAGACGAAAATCGAAAATCGGAAATCGGAAATCGGAAATCGGGGGAGGAGGGGCGGAAGGCGGAAGGCGGATTACGGGAAGCCGAGGATGAGGATGAGAGTTTCAGCCTTGATGATGCCT
The DNA here is from genome assembly GCA_038245615.1 of Chloroflexia bacterium. Taxonomy (GTDB): domain Bacteria; phylum Chloroflexota; class Chloroflexia; order Chloroheliales; family Chloroheliaceae; genus 54-19. Next base: position 39,109 of record JBBRSG010000002.1, read on the forward strand.
CGGCCCTTTCGGAGTTGGCGCAGGCCGCCGCCGACATTGGGTTGGAGGAGGATGACCCGGCCTTGACCGAGATTTTGAAGGATGCCCGCTTTACCGGACTGATTTAGCCATTTTTATGAATTAGCTCCTAAAATTTGTCCACTTACCAAAAGTAACCGTATCTTCATGCAAGAACGTTATACTTCAGGTTTAGTGTATATCCGAAATTAATAGAACGTAACGAAAGGTGGACAAATTGAGAGATATAAGAAAATCAGGATTATTGTTGGCCTTGTTGGTAGCTAGTCTGGTGCTGGTGGCGTGCGGCGACCCGACCGCGACTCCAGTCCCCGCCACTACTGCCGCTATTCCGCCCACCACTGCCCCCGCTGCGACTACGGCGGCGGCGGCTACAGCGGCGGCGACCACTGCGGCTGCTGCTGGGGCAACTACTGCCGCTGCTGGGGCAACTACCGCCGCTGCTGGGGCAGCGCCCGCACCGACTGCGCCTTTACCTACTATGTCTGCGCCTGGGCCGGAAGCCGGGCGGCAGGTCTTTGCCGCCCGCTGTACCGGATGCCATTTTCAGCAGGGTCAAGCGGTGGGCGGGTGTGGCCCGAACCTTTCAGTTAGCAAGAACGCGATTGACCCCGATTTTGTCCGCAAGCAGGTTCGCGGTGGTAAAGGTATTATGCCCGCTTTCGACCAGACCCGCGTTTCGGATGCCGATTTGGAGAATATCATTCTCTATCTCAAGGCGATTAACAAGGGGTAAAGCAGTGGTCAGTGGTCAGGGAAAAGGCAGGACTGAGGACTGAGTTTCTCAATCGTAAATCGTAAATTTACTGACCCCTGACCACTGACCCCCGACCACTCATAGAAAGGGCTGGCTTGAAGTTTGGAGGCAAAAATCTGACCTTCCGCGCTGAACCGGATGAGGAAACCAGGCTCGTGGCGGAATTGGTCATAAGAGTGCAGCAGGGCGAAACCGCCGCGCTGGGCGAACTATATGACCGCTATAGCGGGCGGGTCTATGCTTTTTTGCTGCGAGCGGTGGAAGCGGGGTTAGCGGAAGAACTTCTACAAGATGTCTTCGTAGCCTTGTGGCAGAAAGCCGGACAATATGACCCGGCCCGTGGCTCGTTTAACGCATGGTTCTTTACCCTGGTGCGCCATCGGCTCTATGATGCCTTGCCGCGCTACCACAAGCAGCAGGCCCTTTCGATTTCGGAGGGAGGCGAATATAATCTGCCCTCCTGGGCGGCTAACCACGAGGTCGAGGAGCAAATTTTGCGGCTCTTTCGGAATGCCGAAATCCGCCAAGCCTTGCAACACCTGCCCGACGAGCAGCGCCAGATTATTTTAATGACTTATTTTGGGGGTTTGAGTCAGCGCGAGCTGGCGGCACAGCTCGATTTGCCGATTAGTACTATCAAGGGACGCGCCCGGCTGGGTCTGCAACGACTCCGCCAGCTATTGCCGGAGCAAAGCAGTTGAAGATTTCTTGCGAAAGCGTGAGCGAAGTTGAAGAAAGTTACCTCCTGGGAGAATTGGAGGGCGAGGAGATGGCTCGAATAAAGCAGCATCTCGCGGAATGTGCGAATTGCGCCCGCCGCCTGAAAGCTTCGGAGGAACTGCTGGGTCGCCTGTTTGGAGCAATCGAGCCAGTTGCGCCGGACGCTTCGCAGCGGGTAGCCCTGCTCCAAAAGGTTGCAGCCCAACCGATTTTGTTGCGCCCACGACCCAAAGGTGGCTGGCGGGTAGCGCTGGTAGGTCTGGCGGCGGCCCTGATATTGGGGCTAACGACCTGTACTTTATTGCTTCTGGGACAATTGCAAACCGTTTCCAGCCAGCAAGCCGAAAACCAGAAGCTTTTGGAGTTGGCAGTCTCGCCCGATAGCCTGGTATGGCTGATGACCGCCCCGGATGTCCCTTTTGACCGAGCTGCGCCTCGCGCCCGGATGTTCGCACGGGCCGCAAGTGACTTTTATTTAGTGACCGCCGTAAATTTTAAGCCCGCCCCTGCCGGACAGGTCTACCGCTTCTGGTACGTGGTGCAGGATACTCAAACTCGCCAGGGCGGAAGTCTGGTCCTCGACGGTAAAGGTCAAGCCAGCTTGCAAGTTCAGGACTCGGCCCGCGCCGCCACCGACATCACCAGTTGCTTTGTGACCCTCGAAAGTCTGAATAATCCGACTGACCGCCCGACTAATCCACCCCTGCTAATTTGGAAAAGACCCTGAAAACCATTAAAATATATTCATGAACCAGTTTACAAAGTACTTAAAGTATGTCATAATTATTGGCGGATGAGGTTTCGGTTTGCTTTAACTTTAGCTTGTTCGATTACATTACTCTACATTAGCAGCTACGTCATAGTCTGGTCAGGATACAGTTTGTGCCAAAAAAATATATTGCCGCCGTTTTCGCCTGGATATTCACGGCCCTGGTTCTAAATCTCGGTTTGCCCGCCGCTTCTTCCGCCCAACCCCAGTCGGGGGCTTTGCCCTCTTATCCCGCCGTCCTCAAATCTAATTTCATGCTAGGTCTGGGCAATCTCCCGGAGCAACTCGGCTGGATGACCGGCAGCGGGGCAACCTGGGATGCCCGCTATCAGTATCTCACCCGTGATTATCCAACCGGGCAGGATTGGACCTCCTGGTATCCAGGCGGCGGGGGCTTTGCCAGCGATTACATGACTGCCAGCTTTAACGCCGGGTATCTGCCGGTTTTTACCTACTATAATATTTTGGGCTATAGCGCGGCTGATACCACCTACGAAGGAACTCGCGACTATCTCAATCTAAACACAGCGGCGGTGATGCTCAATTATTTTACCAATTTCAAGCTGCTGATGGACAAAGCCAAGCTGTTTAACAAGCCGGTCATCGTCCATGTCGAGCCGGATTTATGGGGCTTTATGCAAAAGGCCAACCCCAACCCGACCCAGATTTCGGCAATTGTTGGCAGTAGCGGCTATGCCCCGGTGGCGGCCTATCCCAATACCGTCGCCGGGTTCGCCCAGGCTCTCACTGCTTTACGCAATACTTACGCCCCTAATGTCCTGCTGGCCTATCACGTTTCGACCTGGGGTTCTACGCAGGGTGATGTTGGCACTAATACTAATCCCTATCTGAATGTTTCGATTGCCGCTCAGGAAACCGCCAATTTCTATAATAGCCTCGGCGCTAACTTCGATTTGCTATTTTATGACATTGCTGACCGCGACTCGGCCTATTACCAACTGGTGTTGGCTGAACCGGGGCGTTGGTGGGATACCAGCAACGCCAGCCAGCCATCGTTTAGCCGCTTTCATCAGTTCGCGGCCCAGCTGACGCAAGCGACCAACAAACGCGCCTTTTTGTGGCAAGTTCCCATCGGTAATACCATATATTGTACGATGGACAATAGTTCGCACCACTATCAGGATAACCGGGTACAGTATTATCTGGGAGGCAACGATAATTCCCGACTTCAAGAACTGGCGGATGCGGGCATCATCGGGGTGCTTTTCGGGCCAGGAGTCCCAACCAATACCACTTATTACGATGCGGCGGGCGACGGCGTGACCAATCCCCTGGCAAGTGGCTGTATTCCCGCCAGCTTGCCGGACGACGATGGCGGCTTCTTGCGGTTGCGGGCGCAAGCCTACTATGCTCGTCAGGCGGTGGTCTTGCGCCTGGCTGACCCTACCACTTTAGTCACGGTGGGTGCGCCGACGGCGACCCAGGTTGCCTTGCGCTGGAACGATAATTCTACGAACGAAACCGGCTTCAAAATTGAGGCCAAAATCGGGGCGGGCGGGACTTTTGGAGCGCTTGCTACCACCGGGGCGACTGCCGGGACCGGCCTGATTAACTATAACGCTACCGGTCTCCTGAACGGAACGTCTTACGCCTTCCGGGTGCGGGCCTATGCTGGCGGCACAAATTCAGCCTATACTAACGAAACCGCCCTGGTTACTACTATCTTTCCTGCTCCGACCATCCAACCGGCGATGGCCCTGCGCAGTTCGCAGGTAAAGGTCACTTGGCTGGATACCACCAATAGCGAAACCGGCTTTCGAGTGGAGCGCAGTGTGGCGGGCGGGCCATTTGAGCTTCGGGCTACGGTGGGCGCGGGTTCCACGACTTTTACCGATATCGGCTTGAGTGCTGATACCCTGTATGCTTATCGGGTCATCGCTTTCAATAGCTATGGCGACTCCCAAATTTCAGGCCAAAGTACCCTTACTACTCCCCCCGCCGAGCCAACCAACCTGACGGCTACCGCTTCCGGTACTCAGATAAACCTGACCTGGGCGCAAAGCTCATCTAATGGAGTAAGCGGTTTCAAAATTGACCGTAAAATCGGGATTAACGGTAGCTGGCAGGCTGATTGGCAGACTCCCGGCTCAAGTGCTATCAGCCAACTTGATAGCGGCCCGCTTACTCCCGGTACAATTTATTTCTATCGCATCCGGGCCAATAGCACCGTCAACGGGCCATCCGGCTACTCGAATGAGGCCAGCGCGATTATACCGGGCGGCGTAATCGTCAATAATTCCAACGATAGTGGGCCAAATTCATTGCGAGATGCTCTACTACAGGCTCAATCTGTCCCTGGCACGCTGCTTACTTTTGATGCGGCTTTTTTCAATAATAGCGGGGTCACAATTTCCCTCAATAGCGCCTTGCCCTATATGGCAACCGGCACGACCATTGGCGGTTTCTGTGACAATAGCACCGGGCCACGAATAAAGATTAATGGCAACGGGCAAAGCGGCCCAGGTCTGGATTTGAGAGGTGGGGCGACTATCTATGGGATTGAGGTCTACGGCTTCGATGGCAATCAGCTTAAAATTTTGCCTAGTAACGGCAACAACAAGTTTTATTGCACCAAAACCGCTCGGAATGGGTGAAGAAGTGGTCAGTGGTCAGTAGGCTAGTTTTGAGTTAAAATGCCAGCTACTAGCCGGATTTTCCCCGTCTTCCGTCTTCCGCCTTACATTTTCTCCGACCCCCGTCCCCAGTTAGCCATTATTTGCAATGCTTAGTTGGTTGTGCTATATTGAGCTTGTATAACCCTGATTTTAGTGGAAAATTACGAGAGGAGGTACGTGTTATGTTTAAAGTTGCCGGGCGCAACTTCGAGCTGAATATTGGCATATCACGTCCTCGAAGGGTTATGAGCTAAATATTTCGGTAATAAATAAGCCGGAAATTTAGGGTAGGCCGTTTGAGTAAGAACGGCCTTTTTATTTTTTGAGCCGCAAACGTGAATATGGAGTTTGCGGTTTTTTTATTTCCAGGATTTTACTTTTGATTTACCTTTTATTTTTATTTTTAGAATCAAGGAGCAACTGAAATGCCCATGAAATTGACGCTGGCAATTGCTTTGGAGTGTAGCCCGACCGAGTGCCGGGCGCTGCTTTTAGAAAACGGTGGGGTTATAGTGGCCCGATATTCAGTTCCGGTTCAAGCTCGAATCAGAACCCAGCCCGGTCAGTTAGTTGCACTAGACCTTAACCCGGTTAGGCCCGAAGTAGTTTATCGCTGGCAGCCTGGCATAGTCAGGAAGTTGAAAGCGAGTAAGATTATAGTAGACGACCAACATTCTAGCTTAATGGAAGCGGCGAGCGCACCGGGATTGAAAGTAATCCCGCAAGTAAACGACTGGGTGTATGTGAGTTCTGGCTATGCCGGTCATTGGGAGGTAGCCGATACTGCGATAAATGGTCGTCCTGCTCATATTGAGTATTTGAGCAATTACGCCTTTCCCAAAATCGAAGAGCTTTACCGTAAATATTAGCTTTCTAAGAAGCTCCTAAGATGCTTGGATCTCGTCCCAATCCTCGTTAAGGTTAGCTTTGTCGGCGGCTTGCCATTCTTCGGGGCTAGCGATAGTTTCCACAATATTATCCAGGGGCGGATTATCGTCGTCCTCTTTGAGTTCCTCGTGTTCCTCTTGCCCAAAAAAGAACGAAAGTTGGGTGGGTTTGTGGCGCAGCTTTTCGGCCCGCAAAAGCCGTTTTTCGTCGGTAATATTGACAATCTGCCCGTCTTTCCACTCGAACAGGCTGCGGTTTTTGCGATGTCCGCGCACTAGCGGAGAACTGGCCCGCATCAGGTCTTCGGGGTGAATACCCTTCTGATGGGCCACGCTTTGTAGACTGTTGCATTGCTTGAGGAAAGTACAGCTCTGGCATTTGTACATATTGGAGGCCAGGGTAAATTGTTCGCGTTCAATCGAGCGGCCTATTTTGAAGATACGCTCGCGCAGTACCCGCCGTTCCCCTTCGCCCCGAATAGTCGGAATGTGCGAACCGTCGCGGATATGCTCGATGGCGAAGCGGCGCGGAGCAGCCGGATAGAGCAATTCCACCGCCAGGTCGTAGCAACTGAACTGGGTATCGAGTTGAAGAGCCTCTGCCGCCATCGGCTTATAGCCCGATTTATAGTCCACCACCAGCAAATGACCCGGTTCCTCGCCTCGCATAAAGACTGGACGACTATCCCGGATAGCTTTGCCCAGGTCGTCGGGCTTGAAGCTGGCGGCTTGCTGGCTCTCCTTCAACTCTATGCGGTCAATGTAGCCCTGAAGGGCGTAGCCCCGCCCGTTCTGTTCGTTAGTGATATTGATGACAAAGTAAGCTTCTACCAGCACATGCGAAAGAGGTACGCCTTCATTACGCTGGAAGAATTCGTAGCAGAATTTGTAGCCACTACCCAGCAGCTTTTCCTTTTCGTCGGGCGAGCGCCAGACTAGCGGTGGTTTGCGGCGGCCACGGACGGTCTTGGGCTGGCTATCTATCCCGAACCAGCGCCCTCGAAAGACATTGGCAAAGTTAGTCGCCGATTCATACATTTTAGCGTCAGGGTTTTTGCGTTTGAAGAAATCGTAAAACATGGAGTGCAGGGTGCTACCAAACTCAAGGGCCGGAACGCGGGGTTGAGTTTCCGGTTCGGGATTTTCGAGATAAGTGAACCAGAAACGTGCGCCGCAATCCTGATAAACTTTCATCATCGAGTCGCTCATAACCATGCGACCATCGCGAGTATAGCGCATTATCGCTGCCTCCTGACAACCCTCTAGCCGGTATGCTTATCTTCCGCAGATCTAAATTAACATAAACCGATGGTAGCACAAGAGTTCGTTCCGCGCAAGTGTTCGGAAAAGCGTTTTAAAATCGGATTAGAGGGTCAATGCCCCTAGCCAGCCAATCGCCAACAGCGCAGTGGCAAAGCTGGTTAGTTGCCATACCAGGACGAGGCCGGGCCGTCCGGGTCGGAATCTAGGGGCAAAATAGCTGAGAATGACCAGCAGCAAGGCTAATCCGCCGCCGCACCAGGCCAATCCTTGATTGACCGGGATAATGAAACTGAGTGACAGGCAGATGAGCGGGGCAGCCGTAAACAAGCCCCATACCGCCAGGAGGGTACGGCGCGTTCCCAGAATATGCCCCAGCCCCTGCGCCTGGTTATATTGTAAATCGGTTTCGATGTCGGGTAGGCTATTAGCGAGGTTAAGCCCGACTACTAACAATATAGCAAGGGGATAGAGCCAAAGTAATTTTGGCTCAAAGCGTCCAAGCCCGGCCCACACGAAAATCGGCAACGAGCTAAAACTGAGCAGATAGGGAATCCAGCTTAACCAGGTATTTTTAAGCCGGAAATTATAGAGCATCCCCGCCCCGACGCAGACGATATTGAGCAATCCCGCTGCTATCGGCAAGGTCAAGGCCAGCCCAATATTTAGCAAAAGTAAGCCGATTATCAAGCCCAGCGCAAATGGGCGGCTGACCAAACCACTCGGTAGCGGTTTGTAGGGTTGGGCGATAACATCCTGTCGGAAATCTACATATTCATTGGTGATGCCAATCGCGCAATGCCCGCCTAGCACTGCCAGCCAGACCCGCGCCAGATTTCCCCACTCGATTTGGCCCTTACTGGCGATTATCCCTAAAATCAGGGTCGTGGATAAGACCACTACATTTGGGAAAAAATGGGTCAGCCGCAAGACTCCCCATAGCCGCTGATAAAATTGGGGTGGGCTTATCTCAGGTTTTGGGGTATCAATCAGGTTCAAGTGATAGGTTTAGGCCTTTGTATGCCGAACTTAGATTGCGCTGGCAGGATTAGTTTTTCAGGGTTGGCTCCGAGCGGGGTTTTTCACCAGAGGTTGAATTATTATCTTCCCCCGCCTTTCCAGGTGTAGGTTTAGCATGCTTTGGAGCTACTTTCAATTGTAAACGCTGAAATTGTTTTTGCAAGTCTTCCAACTCCTGGTCGCTTCCATCTTCCAAATCAATCAGGTTATCTCGCGCTCCCTCGACCGCCCGAATCAGTTCATCCAGCTTGATTTGAATCACTTTAGTGTCCCGGTTTTGGGTATTCTGGATAAGAAATACCATCAGAAAAGTGATTATGGTAGTGGTTGTATTAATCACCAGTTGCCAGGTATCTGAAAAACCAAAAATAGGGCCAGTGAGACCCCAGACTATAATTAGGGTTAGAGCGGCGGTAAAGGCCCAGGCCGACCCGGTAATATTTGAAGTGATAGTGGCAAATTTATGAAAAAACCGTTTCATTGTTTTATTCCAGGCCTTCTTTTTATCCAGGACTTTGGCTGGCAAAGCACCTCATCCCGGAAAGTTATCTCGGTTTCTTTAGCCATAAACGCAAGATGTATGCCAGAAAATCAGCCGCTATCATTTATCGGGCGGGGGGCGCGGTTTGACCAACCGCCGCATGAGCAGAGTTCGGAGTAGCCCGCTATGGCTGAAGGCTTCGAGGGCTATCTTTTGGCGTGAGAAACGTAAATAAAGCCGCAAATCGCGTTTAGCCCGGCTGACTTCGCGGCCCAAACCCTTTTCGTAAACCTCAAACCCATTATAATGGTTTGGTTTAGTGGAAGCCAACCCGATAGCCTGGGCCACCAGTCGGGCCGAGCGCAGGGCAAATTCGATGCCCTGCCCGGTGGCTGGGTCTAAATAGCCGGTTGCGTCGCCCACCAGCACCAAGCCCGGTTGGGTCAACCGCGCTACCCGGTAGCCAACCGGCCCAAAAGCGGTGGCATAGGGCAGCGGGGTAGCGGCCCGAAAGCGGGTTGCCAGACTGGGCCGGGCAGCATCTAGCAGGGCTAAAAAAAGCTCAAGCGGGCGATGCAATTCGGGAAATTCGGCCCGGCGGCTCAGGTCGGTTTCGAGGGTATAGCGATAGAGGTCGGGGCGCAAGCGGCTGCCATTAAGTGTAGTATTAGCGACCCGCAAAAAATGCTGCTCCCATTCTCCGGCTATCGCACCGGGAACATCGCTAAAAAAGCAGACTACGGCGAACCGCTGAAACTCTTTTTCGGGTTGCTTGAGACCCAGCCGAGCCAAAAGCGGTGAATTTCTTCCGGCGGCATCCACGATTAGGGGGGCAAAAAGCTCGCGACTGACCGGGGTATGCAAATTTATCCCGGTGATTGCCCCAGTGTGGGGGTCGGTTAGCGGGCCTTTTACCCGATGGCCCAGACGCACCTCGACCCCGGCCCAACTCGCAAAATCCAGTAAGGCCTGGTCGAATTTCCCCCGGTCAATTTGCCAGAAATGAAATTTGGCGGGCAATTCGAGCCGGGTCGTGCGGGTCGGAGTCCAAAACTGTCGCAACGCCCCAAAATCTTCCAACCGCCAGGCGGCGCTACTTTCGCAGGGGAAACCCAGCCGCCTCAGTTCCAGTTGAGCGCCGGGCGAAAGTACCTCGCCGGTACTTAAATCTGAAAGTTGGGATTGCTTGAAGCTGCGAGCTTCGCACAAGACCACTCGCCGTCCGGCCCGCGCCAGGGCCACCCCGGTGGCTACTCCGGCTGGCCCGCCGCCCACGATGATAACCTCGGCCTCGGCTTTGCTCATTTCAATCTGATATAGGCTTGTAGCCATAGCCGACATAACCCAACGGTTTTTGGCGGCGACTCAACCGGAAGCCGCCGACCTGATGATAGCGCAAGGTGGTATAGGCTACCCGCAACGGCCCGGCGGCGGGCAACATCCCGGCGCTGCTTTTGGGGGTAATTCCGACCCGCTGCAGGGCCGCTTCCAGTTCGACGGGCTGGATAAACATCCGCCAGAGGTGGGTTTGGCGCGGGACAATCTGCAACCAGTCTTGCAGAATCCAGATTGCGATAAGTCGGGAGGCGGCAGTACGGTTGATTGTGTCGTACAAAAATAGCCCGCCGGGTCGCAAAACCCGGCTCATTTCGGTCAGAAAATCATCCAGTCGGTCACTAATGTGTTCCAGAAAATCGCAGCAGACCACCAAATCAAAGCTTTCCGACGGAAAAGGCAGGCAGTCGCCCGAAGCTGGCAGATAAGTAATGTCCAAACCCTGCTGTTGAGCGTGGCGCTGAGCCACTGCCAGACTTGAAGCCGAAATATCTACTCCGGTCACAATCGCGCCAAGCTGGGCGAATTTTTCGGCTACCAGCCCCCCACCGCATCCGACATCCAGTACTCTCAGTCCGACGATTTTTTCCGGGCCACCCACCGCCGACTGAAAGAAATCAAACCGGGCCGGATTCATCTCATGGAGCAACCTCACCGGGCCATCCGGCTGCCACCAACCGTCGCCAAACTGCTCGTAAAGCTGATTATCAATCGTCTGGGCCAAGCTTTGAACTCCTGGGAAATCTAAAATCTAAAATCTAAAATCTGAAATCTGAAATCGCGGCCTTGCCTCCTTTGAGGATAAATCGTAAATTTTCTTCAGTCCTGTATTTTCTGACCTTCGATTTTAGATTTCAGATTTTAGATCTCAGATATGCTTTGAGCCGATTGGCAACGTAGACCGGGATTACTCCGCTCAAGACACTGAATATCAGCAAAGGGCGGGGCATTCCTAATTGGGCCAACATCCCCAGGTCGTCATTTACCACCCAGCGTTCTATAATTTTACCATTTTCAAAGCGATAGATGCTCATTCCGGTCAAGGTGCAGAATTTCCCAGTCGGCGGAATACCCTGAAAACTGCCCCGATGATGTCCAGTCGCCGTCCAGCGCATCGAAACCAGTTCGCCTTCCGCTACCAGGACTAGCTGCTCAAGATTATAGTGCAAATCGGGTAGGGCCATCTGGTAACTGGCGACCATCTGCTTGACCTTTACCAGCCCCCTGACCGGCTGAGGGCTGAGGGTAGTATGATGCAAAATTTCGGGGCTGCAAAGCTCGTCCAAAATTGCCAGATTGCCCCGGTTAAGTTCCTCGAAGTAGCGGCGGGTCGCCGCTTTATTCTCGTTTTCTGACACGCGCACCTCATTTAGCTTATTACCATTTCAATAGAACCATTTCCGCCGAAAAACCCGGCCCAAGCCCAATCATCAGCCCGTAGCTGCCCGGTTCAGCCTGATGGCAATTGATGACCTTATCCAGCATATACAGCACCGAAACCGAAGAAATATTACCGACTTCCTTAAGGGTCTCATAGCTCAAATGCAAGGCGGCCTGGTCTAAATCCAGCCCCTTGCCGACAGCTTCAATCACTTTCGGGCCGCCGGGATGGACTAGCCAGGTGGCGATGTTGGCTAACGACAGCTCGTTTTGGGCTAAAAAGGTCTCGACTTCCGGGCGCAAATTGGTTTCTGCCAGGCTGGAAAGGCGCGGGTCTAGCAAAATTTTCAGACCGCTATCCACCACATCAAACCCCAGCATCCGTTCACTATTAGGGATAATCACCGAGCGAGTGCTGATGATACGAGGCTGACCGGGACGGGCGGCGGGATGATTGCGACCCAACATCAGAGCCGCCCCGACTCCATCCCCAAACAGCCCGCAGGCCACGATATTAGCTACCGAAATATCATCATACTGAAAGGTGAGTGAGCAGAGTTCGGCGGTCAAAAAAATTGCCGCCTCATCGGGGTGGCCCTGAAGATAGTCGGCAACGCGGGCCAGTCCTGCCGCCCCTGCCATACAACCCAGCCCGATTATCGGCACCCGCTTGATATTCAGCGAAAAGGGCAGGCGGTTGACCAGCCGGGCCTCAATTGAGGGTATCGCCAGCCCGGTAGAGGAGGCGAAAGTAATCTGAGAAACTTCTTTGGGGTCAAAGGCAGCTTGTTTTAGCATGCGGCTGATACACCGTTCTCCCAGGTCGGTGGCGGTTTCAATCCAGACATCGTTGGCTTTACCAAAGCCTTTGAGCTGTTTTAACTCCTCGGTAGTCAGGGTCAGATAGCGGCCTTTTACCTGAGTGCTATTGAATAAAAAATTGATGCGAGTACGTTCTTTAAGATGGGTATGGGAGGCTTCACTAAAGGCAGTGGCTAATTCGGCTTGTTGGTAAAAATGAGCAGGAAAATCAATCGCGGTTGCGGCGATAAAAGCCATTTGCTTCTCCTTCTAAATTTGCTTCTTCATCGAGCTTCTAGCAAAATTCGCGCCACTATTTTTAAGCTCAATTGTACCTAATCTGATTTGTACCCAATCAGATTGTGAAATACCGACACCTTAATCCAATACGCTCGTTGCGGGATTTATCCCAGCTCGCGGATATGGCACTAAATGTGACCAATAACGCTGCAAGCTAATCTAATTTACCATATATTATGAATATTATGAAATTACATAAACCTAGCGATTTCATACAGGCAGGGCAAATATGTTCTATTGAAAATAATTAGCGGTAGCCCCATAAAGATGAAAATGGACTATAATAGCACCACTATTTGCTGGTACACTTCTTGCATCCTTTGTTTTATTGACAATTTTAAGATTGGTCTTATTAGGGTTACTAAGATATTCTTATTAATTGACTATCATAAAGCACGAAGTAAACTCAAGACTTGAATATAAAGAATATACAATTTACTTTGCGTTATGTTATTATGAGGCTATATGAGTGGACTTAAAGCTGATTGGAGTCAAACTTTAATAAACGGCTTCAATGAGAATAGATTATCCAAGAACCAAAAATTTTTAGTCAATTATAGCGTTGCTATTCTAGTTTTGATACTGGCAGTTATCATCAAACTCGGCCTTAATGCTTTATTTACTCCGACTGAAGTGGGTTCTACCACTTTTTTGACGTTTTTTGCGGCGGTAATGTTGGCGGCGTGGTATGGTGGTTGGGGGCCGGGCTTGTTAGTTACCCTGGGCGGGGCGGGGCTTGGTAACTTCTTTTTTATGCCCCCATTTTACAGTTTCGGATTCAAAAGCACTGGCGACTTCGTAAACATAATCCTGTTTATTGTGGAAGGCGGTTTTATTAGCCTGCTATCGGAAGGCTGGCACCGCACCTTGCGGCGCACTCGCCAAGAGATAGCCGAGCGCCAGCAAAACGAACAGCATCAAGCCGAATTGCTGGCCTTTTTGGACACGGCCCTGGCCTCGGCCCCAGTGGGAATGGGTTTTCTGGACCTGGAATTACGGTTTGTGCAGATAAATCAGGTTCTCGCCGACCAAAATCAGTTGCCGGTTGCCGCCCACATGGGACGGTCCATCACTGAAGTTCTGCCCTGGCTGCCGCCCATTACTGTGACCAGTATCAAGCGGGTCTTGCAAACTGGTCAGCCCTTGATTGATCTCGAAATAAGCGGCACGAATATCAAGACCCCCCATCTTATGAGTCATGCTCTGGTCAGCTATTATCCGATTAAAACTAACACCGGCCTGATTTTGGGAGTAGGCTTTATAGTCAAGGATGTTACCGGGCGCAAACAGGCCGAGCAAGCCGAGCAATTGCTTTCCGAAGTCAGCCGCCATTTGGTCGCGTCTTTTGATTACGAAGCGAATCTGACGGCAGTTGTTCGGCAAATTACCAAAACGCTGCTGCAAGGCTGCTTTCTTCATTTAACTGACGATAATTCAGCCAAGCCGCCTTCACTCATCGCCTTATCCCACGCCAACCCGACCCAGGAAGAGACCCTTCGAGCTTTCGTAGAAAATAATTTTCTCGATATTAAAACCTTTAATAGTTTGTCCCAGGTGGTACGCGGAGGTCAGGCCGTATTTTACCAGGATGTAAACCGGTTTTATAACCTCAATCAGCCGGGGTTGAGTTCAACTTTGCTGCGCGAACTGGATTTACAATCCTTTATAAGTGTACCTTTGGTTGTCAGAGGTCGGCGTTTGGGAGTGCTAAGTATGTTTTCGACCCAGACGGGTCGCCAGCTTGGGGAAAAAGATTTTAGTTTGGCCCAGGAAATAGCTAACCGGGCGGCCTTAGCAATAGATAATGCCCGATTGTATCAAGAGGCGCGGGACGCTTTGCAACAGCGCGAGGAGTTTTTGTTGGTGGCGGCCCACGAGTTGCGAACTCCGGTCACGGGTCTGCGCGGCTACGCCCAGCTATTGGCCAATCAGCTTGAGCGCACCGGCGAACTTGACCTCAATCGGGTTCGGAAATCTCTGGAAGCTATCAACCGTCAATCTACCCGCCTGGCCTTGCTGATATCGCAATTGCTGGATGTTTCCCGGATTCAGGGAGGACATTTGCGGCTTGAGCCACAGCTTGTCGAGCTTAAAAATTTACTGCAAAATATTATCGGACTATACGAGAATGGCGAAATAGAGCATAAATTCACGCTAGTTGCTCCGCCCCAACCCCAATTTGAAGTATTAGTAGACCCGCTTCGGTTCGAGCAGGCTATAACCAATCTGATCGACAATGCGATTAACTTTAGTCCGCCCGGCAGCCTGATAAAAATTGAGCTGGTTAGACCCTCAGAAGAGCAAATCCGGGTCAATATTATTGACCAGGGGTCAGGAGTTCCAGTCGAGCGCCGTCCCTATATCTTTGATCGCTTTTATCGGGACGAGGAGCGCAAAAGTCAAAGTGGCCTGGGTTTGGGGCTTTATATAACCCGCCAAATTGTCGAGTTGCACCGGGGAAATATTGCGGCCCAATTCCCGGAAGAAGGCGGAACTCACATTCTGATAAACCTGCCGGTAAAATATGATGAAATCGCCTCTTGAAATAACCTTAATAGGGATAAACCACAAGTATAGGATAGATTATACAATTATTAGCCGTTTACCACCTGACCACCGTTGGAATGGAGGATTTAGCCCGAAATGTAGGACGAGTAACGCTAGGTACTCACTTGGGGTCTGAATTGTTACAATCGTAAATCGCGCCCTCGCCCCATTAAAGGGTAAATCGCGGCCTCGCCCCCTTTGGGGGTAAATCGTAAATCCGGGTTAAGCTCCTTTTCGGACGATGCGGGTGCGGGTTGAGCCAATCGTTTTGGAGAGCGGTTCTAAATCCTGGTGGGCCGGGCCATTTATGACTTTGCCACAAGCGTCAAATTGCGACCCGTGACAAGGGCAATCCCAGGTGCTTTCAGTAGTATTCCAGGCTACGATACAGCCTAGATGCGGACAAACTGCCGAAAGCGGGTGCAATGCCCCCTCTTCATCTCGATAAATTGCCAGCTTTTTAAGTCCCCGACGCACTACCGCGCCGCTCCCCGGTTCAATTTGGCGCACCGCCTCGACATCCCCTCCGGTCAGCCAATCGGTATACTGCCAGACGGTGCTGGCCCCTTCCTGGGCCAGGTCGGGGACGGCTGCCAGGGTAAAGCGGGCCGGGTCGTAGAGCGCCGTCCAGGGGTTAGGCCGTTTACCAATCAGGTCGCTCAATAAAATACCGGCAATCGTGCCGTGGGTCATCCCCATCCCTGAATCACCAGTGGCAATGTATACATTTGGGCCACTGTTCAAATCGCGCCCGATATAGGCCAGGCCATCCATTGACTCCATGACCTGCCCCGACCAGCGAAACTTGACGGCTTGGCTCATCGGGAAATGCTCCCGTGTCCACTGTTCCAGGCTGGCATAACGCTCGTCGCCGTCGTCTTCCTGCCCGGTGCGATGGTCTTCCCCGCCCACAATCAAGAGGTCGGTATCAGGGGTATCGCCATCGGCATTAGGTTGAATCCGCACATAATGATATGGGTCAAGGGTATCCCAATAAAGGGCTTTTTCTACCGACCCGGACGGTACTTCGACCCCGATAACATAAGTGCGGTAGGCCGCAAGCCGAATATTAAGGGCCAACAGGTCGTTAATTGGGTTGTTGGTAGCGACTACCACGCTTTGCGCGGTGATTACCGGGCCGTCATTAGTAAGGACATGCATCGCGCCATTCGCGGCACTTTGGATTTTACCGGCGCGGGTATGGGTATAAATTCGCCCGCCCTGACGCTGAATAGCTTCGACCAATCCGGCTAGATATTTGGTAGGGTGAAATTGCCCCTGGCGGGGAAAACGTAGACACGGCCCGGTTTCAAAATCAGTCATAGGGGCGCGAGGGATTAGCTCGACTTCACCCAACCCGGCCCGGTGCGCCGCTGCCAGTTCCCGTTGCAGGGTGCGAATCGATTCGTCTTCCGGGACAAAAAGATAGCCGTCCACCCGCTCGAAATCGCACTTGATATTTTCT
Organism: Chloroflexia bacterium; assembly: GCA_038245615.1. Lineage (GTDB taxonomy): Bacteria > Chloroflexota > Chloroflexia > Chloroheliales > Chloroheliaceae > 54-19. The sequence goes on from JBBRSG010000002.1 coordinate 55,485, forward strand.
TTGCGAACAATCGCTTCGATTCGGTCAATCGCGGTGGTATGGCTCTGCGCCGCCAGTTTTGCACCCTTCCTGCCGTGCAGCCGCTCTATTTCGTAGTAGCGGTCATCTATCGCATTAGAGAGGTGGGCCGTTGTTCGTTCGGTCTGACCGCCGCCAATTTCGCCCCCTTCCAGTACGACTACCGCTTTACCCTCACAGGTCAATAAATAAGCGGTGGTCAGCCCGGCGATGCCCGCCCCGATAACACAAACCTCGGTCTTGAGGCTGCCGGTAAGGGTCTTCTCCTCTGGAAGATTTGCGCTATCCATCCAATAAGAAGTACTGGGATTTGACTCACTAGCCATAAATTACCTTTACTACTTTCTAAATTATTCCTATAATTTCCTGTAATTACCAAAAATAGCCGTCGCCAAACTCTATTTAGCATTTTTCGTGCCAAATAACCGCCCACCCCTGTCAGAACGAACTTAATCGGGAGTAGAGATTGCCATATTTTATTGACAAAAAGCCTCTACCGGATTACCATTTCAGGCAGTGGTCAGAAAAGTTCAGGAATTTACGATTTACGATTTACGATTAAGTAACTCAAAACTCAAAACTCAAAACTCAAAATTACCCTACTGACCCCTGACCCCCGAAAAGAAAGAGAAAATCATGCCCGAAATGCCGACCCGGATTCGCTCAATTGAGTTTGAGCCGTTGAATATTCCTTTGATAGAGCCGTTTGTAATTGCGATTGGGCGGCTGGATGAGGTGCGGAATGTGCTGATTACGGTGCGACTGGAAAACGGGGTGATTGGCTATGGCGAGGCCGCTCCGCTCGAACCGATTAACGGCGAGAACCAGGCCACGATTATGGCGACTCTCCAAACTCTTGGCCCATTTTTGACCGGCAGAGATGCGATGCAGTGGCGGAAAATAGCCAAAGAAATGGCGGGGATTTTTTCGGCGCAAGGGGCGGCACGGGCCGGGCTGGAAATGGCCTTGCTGGATGCCGCTACCAAGACGATGCGCGTTCCGCTCTACCAATTTTTGGGCGGCGTGAGTGACCGGGTGGAGACTGACATCAGCATCCCGATTGTCGAGCCGGGGCGGGCGCGAGAACTGGCGACAGGTATCGCGGCTCAGGGGATGCGCTATATCAAAATCAAGGTCGGGAGCGGGATAGAGGCCGATGTCGCCCGGACGCTGGCAGTGCGCGAGGGTGCGCCCAATTGTGAACTCCAGATTGATGCCAACCAGGGCTACAGCGCCCCGGAAGCGGTTGAGCTTTTGCAAGAACTGGCGGCGGCGGGGATAAAAGTCCGCCAGTTCGAGCAGCCCGTTCCCAAGCACGATAGGTTAGGGCTAAAATTCGTGACCGAACACGGGCATGTGCCAGTGGCGGCGGACGAAACCGTTTTTGGGGCGCACGATGCCCTTGAACTGGCAGCGATGGGGGCGGTCAACGTGGTCAATATCAAGCTGATGAAAAGCGGGCTAGTGGAAGGGCTGGACATTGCGGCAGTCTGTCGGGCGGCGCATATCCGGCTGATGATTGGCGGGATGATTGAGTCCAAGCTGGCGATGTGCTGCTCGGCTCATTTCGCGGCGGGGTTGGGCGGCTTCGATTATGTTGACCTCGACACCCCCTTTCTTTTGGCGGAAGACCCCTTCGAGGGCGGCTACCGGGTGGATGGCCCAATCTATCATCTGGGCCACATCCAGGCTGGAATCGGTTGCTGGCCCAAAGGTCGCCCGGAAGGGACAATCTAAGCCCCGATGTCAACAGGTTACGGCAAGTGAGTAAAATTCTGGTATTGGGGCAAGGGCCGTTGCCGCCCGAACTGTCTCCCGACGAAGGCCAGCGAGTAAGTGCGCCCGGTATTCGGGCCTGGCATTTTGCCCGCGCCTTGCACGAGGCCGGACACGTGGTGAGGCTAGTATCCTTGCGGGGCGGTTCGGGCGAAAGTCCGCCGCCCTCTGAAATTGGGCCGGGTCTGACGCTCCATCGGCTTTACGAAGCCCAAATCACCGCCGAAAACGCCTTATCTCGACTGGAAGAAGATTTCAGGCCAGATGGCGCGGTTGGGGTAAGCGCCTGGCCCAGCTATATCGGGGCGCTATTTTTGTCGCCCGACTTGCCTTTCTGGGGCGATTTGTTCGGTAGCCCGTTGGCGGAAGGTCAGGCCAAAGCCAGCCTTATGGCGGACGATAGCCTGATTGAGCCGTTTGCCCGCTTCGAGCGAGTGATTTTGCAAAGGATAGATGCCGTCAGTACGGTTGCGACCCATCAGGAGTATGCCACCCTGGGGGCGCTGGCAACTCACGGACGGCTGAACCGCTTCACCGATGGCTACCGCTTGGCCTACACTATCCCCGCTACCCTCGACCCCCAAAAGCAACTGCCTGCCGAAAAGCCTGTGCTGCGCGGCTCAATTGTCCCGTCCGAGGCTTTTGTGGTGCTATGGAGCGGCGGCTTTAATACCTGGACTGATATTGACACCCTCTTTGCCGGGCTGGAACGCGCTATGTTGAACTGCCCCGATTTGCATTTTGTGGCCACGGGCGGGGCATTGCCGCCCCACGATGGTCAGACTTACCCGCGCTTTCAGGCCTTAATCGCGGCTTCCCAATTCAAGGAACGTTATCATTTGCGGGGTTGGTTGCCGTTGCAAGGTTTACATAATTATTATCTGGAAAGCGACTTGGGGATTATTCTTGACCGCTGGAGTTACGAAGGGGTTTTGGGTAGCCGCACTCGCCTGCTGGATTGGTTGCTTTATGGCCTTCCGGCAGCCGTGACCGTCACCGCCGAACTGACCGAGGAACTGGTAGGCGCGGAGTTGGCTTTCAGCTTTCCGCACGGCAATAGCCCGGCCCTGGCAGATTTGCTCACTGACCTATTTAACCAGCGCGATAAGCTGAATGCGGCGAAAGACCGCGCCCGTGCTTATGTAACAGAACACTTCGCCTATAATATCGCTTGCCGCCCCTTGCTGGATTGGGCGGTTGCTCCGTACCGCGCCCCCGATGCCGGGCAACCCCGCCCCGATTTCGGCGGTGGCGCAACTGACCTGGCCCTTGAACGCACCCTGGTGGACTACCGCGCCCAAATTGAGACCAAAAACGCTCATATTGCCAGCCTCGAAGCCTGGGCCACCGAAATGGAGGCTCGCCTCAAACGGCGGGGATGGGGGGGAAATCTGAAATCTGAAATCTGAAATCTGAAATCTGAAATCTGAAATCTGAAATCTGAAATCTGAAATCGGAAATCGGAAATCGGAAATCGGAAATCGGAAATCGGAAATCGGAAACAATTCAGCCCTAGGGCGATTACTCGGCGTTCAAGGGCGACCACCCAGGGTCGCCCGTACAGGATTGCCCCTACCAAAATGCAGGACATCCCAAACCACCAATTTACGATTTACGATTGTAACTGTTCAGCCAGCTTTGGCTTTGTCATTCTGAGCGAAGCGAAGAATGACACGGCTGAATAGTTACATACGATTTACGATTTACGATTTACGATTTACGACTTCCCTATCTCCCGCTTGTGCGCTATAATTGGGGCAAATACAGGTTTGCCAGCCGCCCCGAAAGGTTTCCTTATGCAAATGTCTACCCAGACCGGCGAGCAATTTGAGTCATCGGCTCAATTCGCCCCGGAAAGCCAGTCTTTTCCCAACCGCAATTATTTCTTTATCGCGCTCTATTGGTTCGCTATCTCCTTTTTGTGGGGTGGCTTTTTGAGCGCGGTGTTGCCAGTCTTAAATAAACCTCTGGCGACCCCGATTTTCGGGGTGAATAATATCGAAACGGCGCGGGGGGTGATGACTGGCATCGGGCTGCTAATTGCCATGTTCGTACAGCCCATGGCCGGGGCAATGAGCGATGTTTCAACGCATCGGCTGGGTCGCCGTCGCCCCTATATGATTGGCGGGACAGCCGTTGTGATGGTGGCGCTGGTGATTACCGCCCTGGCAGGGAACTGGTACGTGCTGCTACTGGGCTACGTGCTTTTGCAGCTTTCGGACAACGTGGCGCAAGGGGCGTACCAGGGCTTGATGCCCGATGTCGTGCCGGAGGACAAGCGCGGCAAGGCTTCGGCGGCCCTGGCGATTTCGCAACTGGTCGGGACGCTGGTCGGGGCGACCATCCCCGGCATCTTGCAGGGTACTTTAGGCGAAGTTCCCGGCTCGCAACTGACCTTGTTGCTGGTCGGTATCGTTTGGATTATCAGCTTGGCCCTGACCGTAATCTTTGTAAAAGAGCGGCGCTTTGTCCCCAAAGAAAAAATTAATCCCTGGGTCGCGGGCATCAATATGTTCAAAGGGGTCGGCAACTATCCCGATTTTGTAAAGCTGATGATTTCGCGCTTTCTGTTTCTGACTGCGCCTGCGACGGTTTCGCTGTTTGTAAAAAGCTTTCTGGAAGGCACTGCCGACCCCCAAAACCCCAATTTCGGCCTCAGCTTTGTGCGCCCAACCCTGGATAGCAGCACCGGGCAACTGACCCCCCAGGCTGGCTTCACTCTCAGTATTGTGCTAGGGCTGGTGATAATCACGGCTACCCTCGCCGCTTATCCCTTCTCGATTTTGTCCGAAAGAACCGGGCGCAAACGCATGATTTATGTGGCGATGGTTATCGGGTTTATCGGCGGAGTGGCGATGCTCATCCCCCATTTTCTGATTTCCTCGGCGACGGATACTGCTCGTACTTTGCCTGGCTTCGCGGCCCAGCAAGCCTTCATGGATACCGCCCGACCTACGGCGCTACTGCTGACCGTCATCTTTGGCTGCTTTATCGGCACATCGTGGGGCGCATTTATGGCGGTAGACTGGGCCTTTGCCACCGACCTGATACCTCTCAGCGAGGCGGGGCGGTTTATGGGCCTCAGCAATCTGGCGACGGCGGGTTGTCAGGCTTTCGGGGCATTTGTGGGCGGCTTTATCGCCGATAGTGCGTTGGGCTTTACCGGCATTTTTGTGACGGTGGGCCTCTATTATATTCTCAGCGCCCTGATTCTGACCCGTGTCCGCGAAACTCGTGGTCGGGCTAGAGAGTTTGCGGCAAAATAGGAGCATGGCCCTATTGATAAAGGTTGGCGATAGCCTACAATATTCAGGACTATCGCTTGCAAACGGGCTAAAACCCGGAGAATTTATATCTTTGAAAAAAGTTACCGAGTAAATTTTTCAAAGATATAACCAACATGTTGTTAGGGTATGGCAAAAGGTTTGCGATACCAGGAAAATTTGACCGAGCGAAAGTCCTAAAAGAAATAGAAGGAGCTTTCGGTCATGGCTACAGCCTTAATCACGGGCGGGGCGGGGTTTATCGGTTCGCATTTGGCGGAATACCTGCTGGCACGTGGCGATGAAGTTTACATAATTGATGACCTCTCGACTGGCTCTATCACCAATATTGCCCACCTCAAGCCCAATCCCCGCTTTCACTATGAAATAGACACGATTTCGCACGAAGCGGTTCTAGCCGAGTTGGTGGATAACAGCGAGGTAATCTATCATCTGGCGGCGGCAGTCGGGGTGTTTCTGGTGGTCGAAAAGCCAGTTTACACGATTGAAGATACGGTTAAAGGGACCGAATTAGTCCTCAAATGGGCCAACAAGAAAAAGAAGAAGCTGGTCTTTACCTCGACTTCGGAGGTCTATGGCAAAGGGACGCGGTTGCCCTTTAACGAGGCCGACGATTTGGTGATTGGCCCAAGCTCGATGGCCCGCTGGAGTTACGCCTGCGCCAAGCTGCTGGATGAATTTCTAGCGCTGGCTTATCACCGCGAATATGGCCTGCCGGTGGTGGTGGCCCGACTGTTTAATACGGTCGGGGCGCGGCAGAGCGGGCGCTATGGCATGGTCATCCCGCGCTTTGTGAGTCAGGCCCTGGCGGGTGAACCGCTCACTGTGTTTGGGGATGGGCAGCAGACCCGCAGCTTTACCGATGTATCCGATGCCGTCCGCGCTTTGGTCGGCTTGATGGACGCGCCGACAACGGTTGGGCAGGTCTATAACATTGGTAATCCCCAGGAATTGACCATCGAGCAACTGGCCCGGCGGATTATTGCCAAAACTGGCAGCTCTTCCGAAGTGCGCTTTGTGCCTTACGCCGAGGCCTACACCGAAAATTTTGAGGATATGCCGCGCCGAGTGCCGGACATAACTAAAATCGCTCAGGCTATTGGCTACCAGCCCACCGTCAGTCTGGATGAAATTTTGGGCCGGGTAATAGAATTCGAGGCGAACCGGAAGAAATTGGCGGGAGTCGCGGCGAAATAAACCCCGAAAAGATTTATTCCGCCGCGACACTTGGTTCGGTGGCTGGGTCAACTGCCTCGGCTCGTTCCATGCGGTCAGGCGCGTTCATCCCCATGAGGGTCAGAGAGCGGGCCAATACCAGGCGGGTGGCATGGGTCAGCTTGAGGCGAGCCTGGGATAGTTCCCGATTATTGGTATCCACCACCAGACAATCTCGATAGAAAGCATTAAAGGCGCGGGCCAGTTCCAGGGTGTAGTAAGGTAAGCGTTGCACCTCATAGGTCAGGGCCGCTTCCAGCACGATTTCGGGCAGTAGCAAAAGCTGGCGAATGAGGGTCAGCTCGGAAGCATGCCCTAGCCGCGACAGCTCGGCTTCGGCTTCGGGGTCAAACCCGGCCTCGATTGCCTTGCGGGTGATGCTGGCAGTCCGGGCGTGGGCGTACTGAACATAATAGACCGGGTTTTCGTCGTTTTGGGCGATAGCTTTGGTCACATCGAAATCCAGGGCGGCCTCCGGGGTGCGGGCAATCATATTGAAGCGCAAGGGGTCCGGCCCGGTTACATCCATCACTTCCCGTAGAGTAATAAAATTCTTGTTGCGTTTGCTCATCCGTAGCCCATTGACGCTGACCAGTTGCACCACCAAAATCGTCAGGTCGTCCGGGTCAATCCCAATCGCCTGAATTCCGGCTTTCATGCGGGGAATATGGCCTTGATGATCCGCCCCCCAGATGTTAATTACCTTCTGGAAACCGCGCTGCCGGAACTTGTTATAATGATAGGCAATATCCGAAATAAAGTAAGTCGGCAGCCCATTAGACCGAATCAGCACGTTGTCGCGGTCATGGCCCAACGACCCGGACACAAACCAGACTGCCCCTTCCCGCTCGGTCACGTGGCTGGTCTCGCGCAACATGGCTAGGGTCTTGTCCACCTCGCCGGTATCAAACAAGCCCTGCTCGTGAAACCAGACATCGAACAATACCCCTAGCTGGGCTAAATCTTCCTCGTTGTGTTCCAGCACGATTTTAATGCCCTCTTTGCCAACCAACTTGCGGGCTTCGGCTTCGGGCAGCTTCATAAAGCGGTCGCCATCGTGGGCCACCAACTCCTGAGCATAGGACCGGGCATTGTATTTGAGGCTCTCAAACTGTTTTGGCTCAAGCGGTTGCCCGCTCTCTTTGTCGAGAGCCAGGCCCAGCGGTTCGCCATTGGAATTGGTGACGGGCAGGCCCAGTTCGTCCCGGTAATAAGCCCACATGCTATCGTTCCAGGCTAAAACCTGGTTGCCCGCGTCGTTGACATAGTATTCCCGCTCGACATAATAACCGGCGGCCTGCAAAACCGAGGCCAGGGTATCGCCCAGACATGCCCCCCGCACTCCGCCGATTGTGACCGGGCCGGTGGGATTGGCGCTGACAAACTCGACCTGCACCCGCATACCCTTACCCAAATCTACGCTGCCAAATTTTTCGCCCTGCCCGACGATTTGCCCGACCTGCGACTTGAGCCAACCTTCGTCCAGCCGAAAATTGACAAAGCCGGGCGGGGCGACCTCGACGGCGGCGATGTAGTCCACCGCCGGGATGCGGTTCTTGATGATTTCGGCAATCCGCAAAGGGGCAAGCCGGGCGGCGCGGGCCATCTTCATGGCGACACTGACGGCGTAATCTCCATGTTCGGGTTTGGCGGGATGCTCCACGATAATTTCGGGGATGACCAATTCCGGCAATTCGCCCGCCGCAATCACGGCCTCGATTGCCTGTTTTATCAAAACGCTGATGTCGTCTTTAATCATAAAGTTACCAATTCGCTCTAAATCTAAAATCTGAAATCTAAGGTCTAAAATTAATTATGGATAAACTACGAGCTTGCAGCCCAGCATTTCCCCCGACCCCTCCTCTGAGAATTCAAAACTCAAAACTCAAAACTATTTAAGGGCCGGTTCTTTATCCTCGGCATAGTTGGCGCTGAGGGCGATTGGCCGGGCCGGGAGTAATCCGCCGCCCCGCCAGAGGGTCTTTCGCACCCGCCATAGTCCTCGAATATCTTCCATCGCGGTCTTGACGATTCTGACCCGCGAATCGAGGTCTTCAATCCATTCCACCGGCACTTCGTAGATTCGCAAGCGATTATGCTCGGCTAAAAGCAGCATCTCGGTATCGAAAAACCACTCGTTATTCTGAACCAGCGGCAACAACCGGCGGGCAACATCGGCGCGACAGGCCTTAAAACCACACTGGGCATCGCTAAAGGCGTTAAAGAAACTGCCTTTAATCATCATATTATAGCACCGCGAAATGCTCTCGCGTTTCCATTGGCGGGTGACGACTGCGCCCCGCGCCAACCGTGAGCCAATCGCCAAATCGCTATGCCCGGTAATAATCGGCGCGACCAACGGCAAAAAGCTCTTGAGATTGGTCGAAAGGTCTACGTCCATGTAGCTAACCACTTCGGCCTCACTGATAGACCAGGCATAGCGCAGGGCGCGACCCCGGCCCTTCTGGTCGAGGTGTAAAGCTTTTACATCGGGGTAGGTTTCCTGCAAGCGGGTCGCAATCTCCCAGGTCTGGTCTATACTGGCGTTATCAGCAATCGTGATGCGCCAGCGATAGGGAAAATGCTCCATGAGATAAGCTCGCAGACTGTTGACGCTTTTTTCCAGGGCGGCCTGTTCATTGTAGACCGGGATAACGATTTCGACCAGCACATCTTTCCAGTTCATGTTCATATTTTATTGTCCGTTTCTCTAGCTTCCCCTTTTTTCTTGCCTTTACCGCGCCGCAACATCAACCAGGCCAGCACTGCCCCGCTTGCCCCTAAGAGGCTAAAGGTACTAAAAGCCGGAAAAGGCTTGGATTGCCCCCCGACCCAGGCCGCGGCCTCGCTATTGCCGTTGCGCGAAAGCCCCAATTCGGCAGTTGGGGAATAGTTCCGCATCCGCCACCAGAGCGCGATGGTTTCCTGCATCGCTCGTAAGATAACCTGGGGACTAGCCCCCGATTGCTCCCCCACCAGTCGGGCGTAGTGATTGACCCCGACCTCAATAATGCTACGACCCTGGCGCTGGGCTTTGGCGTGGATTTCGGTATTGATTAGCGCCCCAGGCGAGGTCAGTTCCATGTTTCGTAAAACCTCGGCCTTGAAAATCTTGAAGCCGCAATCTATATCCCGCAAATGAATCCCAAACAGAATCGTGACCACAAAATTAAAAGTATAGCCTATCAGGAAGCGATAAAACGGGTCATTGCGCTTCTTGCGATAGCCCGCGATGATGTCGGCTTTGCCCACATATGAGGCCAGCAGTTTAATATCTTCGGCCTTGAACTGTCGGTCACTATCCATAAACATCAGATAATCGCCTTTTGCCGCCCGAAACCCACTGCTTAAAGCCGCGCCATAGCCTCGATTGGGCCGATGATGAATCACCCGGACGGTTTCGGGATGGGCCGCCGCGAGTCGGTCTACAATCGCCGGGGTTTTATCCTTGCTGCCATCGTCCACCACGATAATTTCAAAACGTTGAAAGTTCTGGGGTATTTCTTCCAGGGCTTCGTTGACCACGATTTCGATATTCGCTTCTTCGTTATAAGCGGGTAGAATCAACGATAGCATACTATCTATCATGAGTGAAAGACTCCTCCAATGTTATTGGGCTATTTTGGCAAATGAGCAAGGCATATATCCGCTTCAGGCAAGCTATTTTAACCCAAAAGACCTTTGTACGCAACCAAACCTGAAATTATAACCCATTTGATTTATGTAAATTAACCTAAAAAGGCTAATCCGCTCATTTATTCTGGCATGATTTGCTGCTATAATAAGGCTATGACGACTGAAATGGAATTAGCCGAATATTCGCCGGTTAGCACCGAGACCTCCCTCGCCCGCTTTGCCGAAGTTGCGATGGACTCGCCCGGTCTGGCCGAGGGCCTGACTTATGCCATTCCCGCCGAACTGCAAAGCATTATCCAGCCGGGGCAATTGGTCTGGGGGCCGCTCAAGCAGGGGCGGGCGCAAGGGGTCGTGCTGGCGGTCAGCCCCGATACGCCCGCTTCCGGCTTCAAGATTCGCGCTCTGGTAGATGTAGTAGACCGCCAGCCGGTATTATTGCCCTATCAACTGGAACTGGCCCGCTGGATTTCGGCGTATTATTGCTGCGGTCTGTACGAGGCGACGGCCTTGATGTTACCGCCGGGCCTGAGTCGGGTGGCTCGTCCGACCCTGACCCTGACTCCGGCGGGGCGCGGTCTGCTCTTGCCACCCGGTCTTAATTCCAACGAACTATTTTTGCTCGACTTGCTGCATGAGCAAAACGCCCCGTCCGACGAGGATGTTTCGGCCCGGCTCGAACCTTTGATGAGCGATTTGAAAAAAGGGTTTGTGGCCCGGCACGGCAAGACCACCTTTGAGAAAACCGTCAAGAGCCTGGATGCACGAGGGCTGGTGCGGCGCGGCTTCTTTCTGCCCCGACCAGGGGTGCGACCTCAGCTCAAGCCGTTTGTCCGGCTTGCGCCCTATCTCCTGGATTTGCCGGAAGATGACCCGGCTCTGCTCAAGAAACTTAGCCGCTCGACCCGCCAGCGCGAGGTTTTTAACATCTTGTGGCACGAACTTGAGCCAGGCTATTTGATGCCCGCCGATGAAGTTTGTCTGGCGGCGGACACCGATATGGCAACCCTCCGCGCTCTGGCGGCTAAAGGTCTGCTCGAAATCGAGGAGCGCGAGGTGCGCCGCGACCCCTTAGCCAATCGCCCACAGCGCCAGTTAGCCGAAGAAGCGCCCCAGTTGACCTATCGGCAGGCGTTGGCCTGGCGCGAGTTGCTGGACGGCTTTCAGTCGCCCGGCCCCCAGACTTATTTGCTGCACGGCGTAACCGGCAGCGGCAAGACCGAGCTTTACTTGCGCTCGATTGCACGAGTGCTGCGGGAAGGCAAACAGGCGATTGTCCTTGTTCCCGAAATCGCCCTCACCGCCCAAATCGTAGACCGCTTTGCGGCCCGCTTTCCGGGCAAAGTAGCGGTGCGGCATAGCAAGCTTTCGGCGGGCGAGGCTTTTGACGAATGGCGACGCGCCCGCGATGGTTCGGCGGACATCGTGATTGGCGCACGCAGCGCTCTTTTCTCGCCCCTGCCCAATCTGGGCTTGATTATCATTGATGAGGAACACGAGTGGAGCTACAAGCAGGATGATTCGTTCACTGGCAGTCCGCTCTATCACACCCGGACGGTGGCCCTCGAAATGGCTCGTCTGACCGGGGCAAAAGTGATTTTAGGGAGCGCGACCCCGGCCGTCGAGAGTTTCTTTTTAGCCGAACAGGGCGAATTCAAGTTGCTGAGTCTGCCGGACCGGGTTGCACCCCGCGCCCCAGGCCAGACCGCCGGGGCCGACCCTTTGCCGTTGCCGCCAGTGCAAATCGTGGACTTGCGGCAGGAATTAAAGGCTGGCAACAGCAGCATTTTTAGTCGGGCCTTGCGCCATTATGTCAAAGAAACCCTTGATGCTCACCGTCAGGCCATCCTGTTTTTGAACCGACGGGGGACGGCCACGATTGTGATGTGCCGCGATTGCGGGACGGTAATAATGTGTCCGGCCTGTGATACCCCGCTGGTTTATCATGCTGATTTAGACCGGTTAGTTTGTCACCGTTGCGGCAGACGTACTCCCAGCCCCAAAATCTGCCCCAATGAGCAATGCCACAGCGAGCGCATCCGCCATTTTGGGGTCGGCACCAAGCGGGTCGAGGAGGAATTACAAAAACTCTACCCGACGGCCCGGATTATTCGCTGGGACCAGGATACGGTAGCCCTGGGCGGACGCGATGGCTACCAGATTTTGTTTGACCAGATGGTGAACCACGAGGCCGATTTGCTGGTCGGCACCCAGATGATTGCCAAGGGGCTGGATTTGCCGCTAGTCTCGCTGGTGGGGGTCGTCACAGCGGATACCGGCCTCTATCTGCCTGATTTCCGGGCCACCGAGCGCACTTTTCAGCTTTTGACCCAGGTGGTAGGGCGGGCCGGACGGCGGGCCGAGTCGGGTCGGGCGGTGATGCAGAGCTATACCCCTGACCACTATGTGATTCAGGCCGCCTCCCGCCACGATTATGCCAGCTTTTATGCTCAGGAATTGGCCTTTCGGCTGGAACACGGCTACCCGCCTTTTGCCCGCTTGATAAAATTTAGTTTTAGTCACAAGGACGAGCAACGCGCCAAAATCGAAACTGACCGACTGGCTCAGGAGTTAGCCCTACAATTCGAGGAAGCCGGGCTTGACCCCGAAGAAGGCCACTATGATTTTATTGGCCCAGCCCCAGCTTTCCAACACAAGCTGCGCGGTTTGTATCGTTATCAGCTAGTTTTACGTATATATGGTACGGGTTTGGAGAAAATCGGCGATAGTGATAGCGCGGTAAACCGCCTTATTCGCCATGTTGTACGTAGCCTAAAGTTGTCACACGGTTGGGCGCTGGACGTTGACCCTCAAAGCCTGTTGTAGTAAAATAGATTAGTTACTTCAGTAACATATCATAATAAATAAAATGAATTTAATTCAGAAAGAGCCGGGTCTTAAAATAAGGACGGTGGAGGTATAGATAGAGAATGGCCCTTTTAAATATATTGACCGATGAAAATCCGCGCTTGCGCCTCAAGTCCCAGCGTGTTGTAAAGTTTGACCGAAACTTGCGGGAATTAGCCAAAAACATGGTCGAAACGATGACGACTGCCGATGGGGTAGGGTTGGCAGCCCCGCAGGTCGGAATTTTGCAGCGTTTGTTGGTGATTGATATTCCGGCAGACCTCGAATTTGAAGGTAGCGAGCCGTTTAATTGCATAATCGTAAACCCCGAAATTATTAAAGCCGATGGTGAGCAAATCGGCGACGAAGGTTGTCTGAGCGTGCCGGGCTGGTACGGCGAAGTCAAACGCTTCGAGTTTATCACGGTGCGTGGTCAGGATGTCTTTGGCAAGCCGATGCGGTTGCGACTGGAAGGCTTATCCGCCCGTGCCATGCAGCACGAAATTGACCATCTGAACGGTATTCTGTTCACCGACTTGATTGTGGACGCTTCTAAACTGCATCGCAATGAGCCGCAGGAAGAGCGCAAGAACGCCACTAAAGAGTTATCAAAGGTGATTTAGCGAATAACCATCTTCCAATAAACACCCCATTTCCCCAAGTCGGGATGGGGTGTTTTTGACTCCAGGAGCGTGTTATAATCGCCCGGTTAGTAAGTTTAGCTTCACGATGAGATAAAAGGAAATATAAATGCCGCCCCTCGAAACCCTGACCGCCTATTTGCTGGCGACGTTTTTGCTGGCGATAACGCCCGGCCCGAATATGTTGCACGTCGTGACCAGTAGCCTCCGGCAAGGGCGCAAGGCCGGGATTATGTCGGCTTTGGGCAGTTTTGCCGGGCGGGTAGTCCATACCCTGTTGGTGGCAGAAGGGCTTTCGGCCCTGCTGTTAGCCGTACCGTTGGCCTTCGAGGTCATCAAAATCGCCGGGGCGGGCTATCTGATTTACCTCGGCCTCAAGACTATCTTGAGCCACGCCGCCGAACTCGCTGCCGGAAGGCCGCAAAGTCTGTCGAAAGTGTTCTATCAGGGTTTCGTCACCAACTTGATTAACCCCAAAGTGGCGATATTCTATCTGGCGTTTTTGCCGCAGTTCGTAGATGCCGCTCGCGGGTCGGTTTTCTGGCAGATTATCTTGTTGGGGTTTTTGCTGAATATCGTCAGCACCGTCGTTTATATCTTCGTCGCTTTGCTGTCCGGGACGGCTAATCGCTGGGTACGGCAACGTCCGCTCGTCGCCAAAATCCAGAACTGGGCCACGGGCGGGGTCTTTATCATCTTCGGCACGACTCTGCTTTTCACCGAGCGGAAGGGATGAGGGTGGGTATCGGGGGTCGGGAGTCAGGGGACGGGGGAAGGCAGGACTGAGGACTGAGAATGTAGGGGCTGCGGTATTATAATAAGCGGGGGCGAGGCCGTTAGAGATTTTATTTTGGGGTTGGCAGGTATGAGCAGCAAGAAGGGAAATTGTAGATGAAAGCGGCGGTAATTCGGGAATATGGGAGCGGGGCGGCAGGGGTGCAGATCGAGGAGTGGCCTATGCCGGAAATTGGGGCGGGTGAGGCGCTGGTACGGGTGCGGGCGGTGGCCTTCAATCGGCTGGATATGAGCTTGCTGGACGGGACGAGCGCCTGGTTGCCGCCTTTGCCGCATATCGGCGGGAGCGAGATAGCTGGGGAAATCGTCCAACTGGATGAGGCGGTACGCGGCTTCTCGATTGGGCAGCCAGTGGTAATCGCGCCTTATTCGCCTCAGCCCGACCGGGATGCGGACGAAACCGACCCGGCGGGGGTGCAGTTGGCGGGCTACCACTATTTCGGCGGTCAGGCCGAATATCTCAAAGTGCCGGGGGCGGCGCTCTTGGCGATGCCGGATGAACTACCCTTCGCGGAAGCCGCCGCCCAAACCCTGACCACCCTGACAGCCTGGCATGCCCTGGTATCGCAGGCGGGCGTACGACCCGGCGAATGGGTGCTGATACCGGGGGCTAGTGGCGGGGTCGGGACGGCGGCCATCCAAATCGCCAAGCTGTGGGGCGCACAGGTAATCGCTGCCAGCCGCAATCCGGCCCACCTTGCCAAAGCCGAGGAATTGGGGGCGGACTTCGTGATAAACTATGCCGAGGAAGATATGGCGGCCCGCGTCCGCGAGATTACCCGGCAACACGGCGCGGACACCATTTTGGAACACATCGGGCGCGATACCTGGCCCGCCAGCCTCAAAGCGGTTGCCCGAAACGGACGAATTGTGGTTTGCGGGGCGAGTAGTGGCGGGGCGGTAGAACTGGATTTGGGCTGGCTATCGTCGCGGGAAGTGCTGCTAATTGGGGCGGGAAGCGGCTCGAAAGAGGAGTTAAAGGAAGTCTTGCGCCTGACTGCCGATAGCCGTCTGAGTGCCGTAATTGACAGCACCTACCCTCTCGACGACCTCGCTTCGGCCTACCACCGCCTCGCCTCCCGCCAGCAATTCGGAAAAATTGTTCTAGCAGTGGTCAGTGGTCAGTGACCAGAGGAATTTACGATTTACCCCCCAAGGGGGCGAGGCCGCTATTTACCCCCCAAGGGGGCGAGGCCGCGATTAGGGAACTCAGCTCTACTGTATTTTTCTGACCACTGACCACCGACCACTGCTAGAACAACTTCCCAACCGGAAGCGAGAAGCCGGGGATAACATCTTCGCCATCGAGGGCATCGGTTTCTATCAGGCGCTGCGATTTGAAGCCATCTTTAAGACGATAAACATCCACCACTTTGATCGAGGGATAAATTATCCAGACCAGCCTGACCCCGGCTTGCTGATATTGCTTGACTTTCGCCAAAACCTCAGAGGCTATATCGTTTTTAGAAACCACTTCTGCTGCCAGGTCGGGCGCGACGGTTAGGGTTTCATCGGGGATTTCGGGCAATTTTTCGAGGCTGATAAAAGATATATCTGGTTGGCGACGCGGCATATTATCATTGAAATTATAGAGGGCCGACGAATCTAAAACGTTACCCAACTTATTTTGGTCTACAAAAGGTAATAAAAACCCGACCAAACGCGCACTGGTTCGGCTATGCTTTCCGGTCGCCATCTTCTTTATATCCTCTCCATTTTCGGTAAGCTCGTCCAGTGCTACCGCCGGGTCAATAGCTTCAATCGTCATACGTCACCCTTCCTGAAAATGCTATGATGGCAACCAAAAACATCCTGAGAAAATAATATCATAATTCCCGACTAATATATAGCCTATCCGCTTTCCACAAAAAAAGAGCCTTGCCTTTCAGCAAAGCTCTCTTTGTCTTACACCAATCGTCAATTCACAACTTTAATCGTAAATCGGCAATCGTTAGGCTGGCCCAATAGCAGGGCGGAAACCGCCACTTCCCCCGGCATTTTGGTCGCGCAATCGGGCCGCGGCCTCTTGTTCGCGGTCTCCCATTTCAGGGGTACTGCGACGGTCAGGGGTACTTGGGCGCTGGAACGGCTTGGGCGCAGGTCGCTCAATATCGAACATCTGCTCAAACTCCTCGCCTTCCAGAGTTTCCTTGTTAATCAGCAACTCGGCGATTTCAATTAGCTTCTCCCTATGGTCGGTCAGGATTTTCTTGGCGCGGGAGTAGCCGTTGTCAATAAAAGCCCGAACTTCCTTGTCAATCTCGTAAGCCACTTCATCCGAGTAATTGCGCTGTTCGCTGATTTCGCGACCCAGGAAAACCATCTCATCGCTCTTGCCAAAGGCAATTGGGCCGAGCTTCTTGCTCATCCCGTAGCGCGTCACCATCTGGCGGGCGATTTCGGTGGCCTTCTCGATATCGTTGGACGCACCGCTGGAGATTTCACTAAAGATGATTTCCTCCGCCGCTCGTCCGCCGAGACCCCATGCAATCTGGTCTTCAAACTGGCCCTTAGTTCCCAGGAAACGGTCTTCACTCGGCAGAACGCGGGTGTAACCCCCCGCCATCCCGCGTGGGATAATCGAAATCTTGTGAACTGGGTCAACATTCGCCAGCATCCGGGCTACCAAAGCGTGACCAACTTCATGATAGGCCGTGATGGTCTTTTCGGTTGGGCTAATCAGGCGGCTCTTGCGCTCTGGCCCGGCAATCACCCGGTCTACCGCTTCTTCCAGTTCGCTCATCGAAATAGTCTTGCGGTTACGGCGGGCAGCTAGAATCGCGGCCTCGTTCACCAAATTTTCCAGGTCAGCCCCGCTAAAGCCAGGAGTCTGCTTCGCCAAAGTTTCCAGCGAAACCTCTTTCTCTAAGGGCTTGCCTTTGGAGTGAACTTCCAGCACCGCGATGCGCCCACGAATGTCAGGCCGGTCCAGCACCACCTGCCGGTCAAAGCGTCCGGGCCGCAGCAAAGCCGGGTCGAGTACGTCTGGGCGGTTGGTGGCAGCAATTACAATTACATTAGTATTGCTATCAAAGCCGTCCATCTCCACCAGAATCTGATTGAGGGTCTGCTCGCGCTCGTCGTGGCTTCCGCCCAGACCCGCGCCGCGCTGACGGCCTACCGCGTCAATTTCGTCAATAAAGATGATACAGGGCGAATTGCGCTTGGCCTGGTCAAACAAGTCGCGCACCCGGCTGGCACCTACCCCGACAAACATTTCTACAAATTCCGAGCCACTGATGCTGAAGAAAGGCACTCCAGCTTCCCCGGCGACAGCCTTCGAGAGCAAAGTTTTACCAGTACCCGGCGGGCCAATCATCAGCACCCCTTTAGGGATACGCGCACCGAGGGCGGCAAACTTGTCGGGGAATTTCAGGAACTCCACCACTTCGGCTAGTTCCTGCTTGGACTCCTCCACCCCCGCCACATCATTAAAGGTGACGCTGGGCTTGTTGCCCATAAACATACGGGCGCGGCTCTTGCCAAAGCTGAGAGCCTGATTGTTGCTACCCTGGGCCTGCCGCATCATAAAGACTAGCACCCCGATAAACAGTAACATCGGCAGCAGGAAGGTCAGGATGTTCAAGACCCCGCCAAACTGCGACGACTCGTTAAATTTAAGGTCAACCGTACCGGAGGTAAAATCGTAACCGGCGTTTTTCAGCAACGTAGTAAAATCGGTAGTAGCCGTTTCACGACGGGCGATTTTATCGCCACCATCAATATATTTAGCGTGAATAATATCGCTATCATTCGTAAGTTCGATAGATTTAATCGGGGAAGGTCGGGCGGCGGCATCCTTCAACACTTTGCTGAGAGGAATGGTATTGGCCGCGTCATTCCGACTGCCACCCAGGATGGTGAAGAATAGCAAGAGTACCGCAATCATCACGATTAGCCATACAAAACTATTCCGTAACCATTTGTTCTCACCCATAGAATAACCTCCGGGTTTTAATTTCGTTAGCAGCAGTAGGCCGAGAGGGGCTTCCTGTTGTTTGAAGAAGGCCGACACTAGCTATACTAACTGACTAGATTTTTTAGTTAGCGCCCCTATTATAGCAAACCGTTGCCCAGAATACCAACCTTTTACCGTCTAACGCTCAAATTACAACGCAATTCTAATGTTTCTCGCCAAAAGGCCGAAAACATGCACCCTTGACCGTAAAATGGTATGCTTTAGGAAGTAAGTGGCTTATATCCGACCCAGCTAAAGTTACCCCGGTTTGTCATCTCTAAAATCGGTATGTTGAGCGTTTATAATATGAAAGAGCGTATTAGAAAACCATCATCGGGCGCAACCCTCAATCCGCTGCCAACCCGTCGGCAGCGTCGGACGGTGGTCGAACCGATAGACGAACTGGCGATTAATGGGCCGGAAGCCGAATTAATTGATATGGTAGACGGACGGCGCTTTCTCTATCATTTCGAGCAAGATGGTCTGCCATTGGAATTGGTCGTGGAACATGGTCTGGCCCGCTTTTATAATCGTTATGGGCAACACCCCAAAGTAGTAATTCTTTCGGATAGCTATGGTTTAGTATCGGGCCAAAAGTTGGCGGGGCTGGAAATAATGGCGGTGGCCGAACTACCCTGGTATCATTTCTGGTTTGGCCCGAAGCCCGATTTTCAGCAACTTACTCTCAATTTTTAGAGCCTTGTGACGGTTGACAAGCCGGAAAGAGCATGTTACCATCGAAAAAGGATACCTGCTGCTTTCTTTATTCAAAAAATAATATTCAAAAAAATTGAATCCAGATTTTGCACCCGCACGGCTTCGGTGCTAGACTGATTTGGGTCAAAAACCGCAACTTTTCCGTTATTAAATATAATCTATAGCTGGCTATAATTTGGGTTCAGAATTGGTTAGGATTAGTTAAGATTAGTTAAGATTAGTTAGGGCAATTTAATGGGTTAGTTTGGGTAATTGGTAAATCGGGTCTATTTTAGCTTTAGATGGGGTAATATGGTCAATATGGCAACTGATGAATCGCTCCTGGCTACTTTGCCGTTTTTCGCTCAAATGAAGCCGGAAGAATTGCAAGAACTTTCCGCTCGTCTTAAACGGCGCACCTATCGTCCCGGTGAAACTATCTTTCATAAAGACGATGCCGGTACGACGATGTATATCATCAACGAGGGTACGGTAAAAATTAGCGTGCCGAGCGAAGTTGGCACCGAAATGATTCTTTCGATTTTAACTAATGGCGAGTTTTTTGGAGAGCTGGCCCTCTTTGATGGCAAGCCCCGCTCGGCAACAGTCATCAGTGCCGGTCTGACCGAGGTGTTTGTGCTGCACCGCGACGACTTTATAGATTTTGTCAGCAAGCATCCTCATGTATCGCTGGGTATCATCAGTGCCTTGAGCAACCGGATTCGGCGCACCGATAATCTGGTCGAAGATGTCGTCTTTCTGGATATTCCGGCTCGCCTTGCCAAGAAACTCCTCGAATTGAGCCGCACTCACGGCAAAAAGCAGCCCGATGGCTCAGTCCAGATTGAGTTACGGCTGACGCAGCAGGATATTGCCAATATGCTCGGCACAACCCGCGAGAGTGTCAACCGCCAATTGGTAGCCTATCAGGAGCGCGGCTTTATCAGTATTGACCGCCAGCGTATCACTATCCTCAAACCCAAAGATCTCGAAAAGCGAATTTCTTACTAGGGCAGGGCTTGGGGTCGGAAAGCTCATCCCTCATAACTTTCCCCCCGACCCCCATCCCCGCATATTCCTTCATTTTTTATAAAATTCGTTGTGCAAGATGACTGAAAATATGTTACTATTGAGTTCAGGTAACGCACTTTGATGGCTGAGATTCGATTCATATGAGCAACGATTTTGAGGAAAACGATAATAAAGACTCGCTTCGGGCTACCCGTAAGGCCGAAAGACGCGAGCGCCAACGCCAGCGCCAGCAACAAGGGCCGGTAGTTGCTCGCTATGGGGTCTGGACCGGCGAGGGCTATCTGCGGGAGGGCGAAGGTCTAGAAAAAGAATTGGCCCGCCGCAGCCTCACCGTCGAAGGGGAAACACCTTCTAAACGGCGCTCATCCAAGAAAAAGACCCAACCTCAGCCTTGATGACAAATCGTAAATCAAAAATCCGAAATCGAAAATCTACAATCGAAGACCTTAGATTTCAGACTTCAGACTTCAGACCTTAGATTTTCGATATAAGCTAACTGGAAAGGGCAAGCCCCGATGTACGTGAAATGGGTGGTACGGAGGCATAAAAACGAAGAACTGGCGAACATAGTTTTCTATGATGCTTATCTCGTCCAGAGCTATAAAAACGAAGCGGGCGAACCCCGTCAGCGCACGATGGCCTATTTGGGCAATTTGCGCCAGATTGATGGACAGTTCCCGGTAATAGAACGCGCTCTTTTCTACATCCGCATGGAAGATACCATGACCCGTAACTTGCCCGCCGAAATGCTCAACGACGAGGAGCGCCAGAAGCTCTATGCCGGGCTTGCAACTGTCGCCCCCGCCCCCAGCGAGGAAGAGATTCGCCTCAGTGAGTTTCTTAACCGACGCTGGCACAGTAATTACTGGTATGCCCGCTCGCTCAAGCCCGCCGATGTTGCCGCCGGTTTCGCCCAATTTGTAGACGAGAACGGGACGGCCCTTTTCCCCTTCGACCTGGAAGCCGAGGCTCGGTCTTCCTGGGCTGACCCCGACCCGCAAGACCGCATCACCGTCGTTGGGCGCTTGACCCAGCAAGACCGCAAAAGCTCCTGACCCCTTTCTGAACTTCTTCATAATGTAATCCAGACTATCAGTCCAATTTATTAATATAATAAAATGTAGTCTGGATTACATACTACACCTCTAGCCCAATGTTATATTAATCTCTAGTTTCAAGGCTGGATTTGGTGTTTCCAAAAATCTCATAATCCAAGATAAAACAAGAATTGAAAATAAAACCTGAACCTACGAAATTGCAACGAGGCCGTTTTAGATGAGTACATATACTGCCGAGCAGGTTGAACTTCGCCAAAAAAGTCCCTGGACGATGGTGCAAATTATTGGTGCGCCGGTACAGCTCCTGATTTTCCTGGTCAGTGCTGGTTTTGTGTTGTATAGCCTGATTACCGGCAACGCTTTTGAAATTACCAATGCTACTATCCTGGTAAAAATCATAACGCTTTACTTTATGTTTATTACCGGCATGCTTTGGGAAAAAGATGTTTTTGGCAAATACTATCTTTCGGCGGAATTTTTCTGGGAAGATGTCGTAAGCACCGTTCTTCTGACCACCCACACCGCCTATCTGGTGGCTTTGCTGGCGGGCGCTCCCAAAAATGTTTTGCTGATTGTAATCATCATTGCTTATATCAATTATGTAATAAATGCCCTGCAATATCTGTTCAAGTTCCTGAACAATCGCCAGAAGCGCGGCGCTCCGAAGCCTGAGAAAGCGGCGATTAATTAAAAGGGCCAGACTCACTCGTAACCAAAAGTTACTTTTATTAAAATGGAGTGGTGGTATATGAGCAAACTATGGCGCGGACTAGGCACCGGCGGGGTGTTTTTTCTTATTTTTATGTTCCAGGTAGCTACCGGCTTTGGGGTCGTAATCGTGACCGGGGTGCTGGACGTAGTGATGATTAACGAGTTGGGGGTTCCGGCTTTTCTGGTCGGCATCTTGCTGGCAGTAGATTTCTTCGCCCAACCGCTGCGGACGTATTTTGGTTCGCTCTCTGACCGCCACTCCTTTTTCGGGTTGCATCGTGTCCCCTTTATCTTTGTAAGTGGGATGGTGCTGGCCCTGACCTATCCCGCCATGATTTTGGTAGTCGAACAGCTCCGTGACCCCAATTACCAGAAAATCGCGGGCGAAGTCCATAACACCGGTAACTATCCTTTCCCGGTCTTCTGGATTGCAATTGCGATAGTGGTATTTATCATCAACGGCATTGGTACGGCGGTCATGGGGACAATCGCAATGTCCTTATTAGTAGATGTGACCACCGAAAAGGTACGGGGAATAGTCGCGGCTTTTAGCTGGACGTTGCTCATCTTTGGGATTATCGTTGGCTCGATTGTCAGCAGTGCGCTATTACCCAACACCGAAGGCCGCACCTTTGACTACAGTGCGCTCTACCCGGTCTTTTTCTTCGTCGTACCAGGGGTGCTAATGACGTTGGTGACGATGTGTTGCATCGGCGCTCTTTTCCGCGAACCGCGAATTCACGGCCCGCTAATCCAGGGGCGAACTCACGTCAGCTTTCGCAAAGCGATTGCCGTGGTCAGCCGCAATCGTCAGACCCGCTGGTTTTTCCTGTTTCTGTTCGTGATGATGACCTTTATGTTTATGCGCGATATTATCGCTCCGGCTTTTGGCGGCAACGTCTATCGCATGTCGGTCAAAGAGCGCACCGCCTTGCAAAGCCTGAGTAACGGCCCGACCCTGGTAGCCATGATTCTGACCGGCTTTCTAACTCTCAAAGTTACCAAAAAGCTGGTGTGCTATGTCGGGCTAGGAGTCACGATTTTCGGTTTTATAGTCCAGGCCGCCGCCGCTTTTACCTTCCAGGTAAATCAAACTGCTATCCGGGCCTACGACCTTGCCAGCCAGCAGTTTGTTGACAAGCAAATCAGCGCCGATGCTTTTCAGGTTGCCCAGACCGCCTGGAGCAGTACTGTGAGCGGGAACAGGGGCATCTTTACAATGGGCTTGATTATCATGGGTATTGGGCTGGGTATCTGTGTACCGGGCCTGATTGGAATGATGATGGATTTGACCGACCCGGCTAACGCGGCGCTTTATATGGGAACGTGGGGTTTAGCTCAGGCGCTCGGTCAGAACCTGTCGAGTGTGATTGCAGGTGGGACGCGGGACATTGTGTACAATACTTTCACTGATAATTTGAGCTTTGGTTACGGCTTCCTGTTCATCATGCAAGCGGTTGGGATGGGATTGGCCTTGCTGGTGCTAACCCGGCTAAATGTCACCGCATTCAAAGCCAGCCTGGAACAAATGCCGACCTATCAGGCGGTTGAACGCCGCGAGTCGGTGGGGGTGTCGTAAAATTCTTTTTTAAGAGGGATATACAAGATTTACAGGATAGATTATAAAATCCTGAGCATCTTGACTATCTCTGTTAATTTTGATTTAGTTACTACGGCCTGACGAATAAGAATTGCTTTAGAGACCAAAAAACCGGGTAATAATCCCGGTTTTTTATTTTTCTATTGTTTGCTAGCTTCGTACTTTGAGGCTGGCTCAAAAAGAGAACGAGGTAAAGCAAATCGGTTGCAAGAATTTATTTACTTGCGGATACCGAGTTTGCCAATGATTACCCGATAACGTTCTACATCTTTTTGGCTCAAATAGGCCAACAGCCGACGACGGCGACCTACCAGTTTCAGAAGACCACGCCGCGAGTGGTTGTCCTGGCGATGCATGCGGAGATGTTCAATCAGGTGATTAATTCTTTCGGTGAGCAGAGCAATCTGAACTTCGGGCGACCCGGTATCGCCGGTATGAGTTTCGTGCTTCGTCATTATTTCCAGCTTTTCAGCTTTTTGCAAAGACATTAATAAACCCCCTTTCATCGTGGGCGTTATAGAATCAAGGATGAGGTCGGATGCCATTCGATTAAGCTTAAAGTTGAGCGCAACCTTCTATCCTGGTAATTTGCTATAATTCTAAAATGCAACCGTTTTTAAAGCGCCTGGCAAACAGACATAATCTGGGCCAATGTACTCTAGCGCTGATAGAGTATTATAGCACATCGCCCCCCCGGTTGCAATCCAGCCAAAAGTTCGGATGGCTTGTAGTACACCTCTAATTAGAGTAAAATTAGCTGACAACCGGGCTTTATATTACCCGGTTGGTGGCTTGTCATTCTAGGATTGAGGTCAGCACATCTATGCGCGGTCAGTTGGAAGAGGTTCGCAAGCGGCGCGAGGCCGAAGCCCGCGAGCTAGAGCGTCGCCGTCGCTTGAGCGAGAATGGGGCGGGCCAGGGCGTGCCGCATCAGCGCATTGTGGTAGTTGGGCCATGCGCTAGTGGGAAATCGGTGCTAGTCGAAGCTTTGCGCGAGCGCGGCTATAATGCTCACGCCAGCGCCCAGGAACATAGCTACGTCCCCTCCATGTGGTTGATGACCAATCCCAGCCACCTCATTTACCTGGATGCCGACCTACCGACGATTCACCAGCGCCGTAAAGTCGCCTGGGGACAGGTCTATCTGGACGAAGAAAATCAGCGTTTGGCACATGCCCGCGCTCACGCCGATATAATTATCAGCACCGTCGGGATGACCCTCGCCGAGGTTATCGCGCAAGCCAGCCATTTTTTGGAAACGGTGTGCCTGGTTTAAAGGAATTATTACGATGGAAATTACCTCTGACAAAATGCAAACTTTAGTTGACCTTATCTTGGCTTGTCCGAGTATGAGTAGTCCTTCGGGAAGATATCAAATAGTCCAGACGCTTTCCGATAAGGTCAGAAACAGCATTCCCTATAGTCTGTCGGCTACTTCTCGTATGGAAGTTTCTACTATTATGCGGACGGTTTTGAATTTTGAGGATGGCTTGCAACAACTGATAGATATTCTCCAATTTTTTGACGGTGGTACTCGCCAATTTGCGGCCCTCCAAAAATATATTCAAACCGACTTTGAGGATATTACCCTTCGACCATCTTCGTCCGATGAAGCTAAACAAGAGCCGCTGACTCGAAGTACGCGACCTATAGAAGCTACTTCACCTCCCAAAAATGAAGGTTTTCCGAGCCAACCAGTGGATAATTTACAAATCAACGGGGTGGGCTACCCGTCACAGGAAAGTTACGGCAGTTTAAGCTCCGGCAGTTTTTCCGTCAACAAGGTTGATAATATTTTTCAACTCGCCGAAAGTAATCTGGAAAATACCACCATAGACCCAGAGCAGTTTATTGCCCAAATCGCAATATTAGAGCAACGCTTGGCAAAAGAGGTTGGAGAAAGCTCGGAAGACATTAAAAATCTGGCGACAGTAGTTACCAATGGCTATTATATAATCGGTCAAAAACATTTAGAGCGCGGCAACTATCCCCAGGCAATTCAGGCTTTATTCAAAGCTAAAGAACTGGCTAAAAAATACGAAAAGCCTGAAATTTGCGCTCTGGCCTTGCTGCAATTGGGTCATGCCTATAAATCGGTCATTGCCTTGAATAAATCGCGTTTGGCCTATAAAGATGCCCTGCGTTTATTCAAACAGCTTGGGGATGAGGCCAATATTGCTGAAACCAATGCTAGTTTGGCGGCCCTGGAAATTTATCAGGGCCGCACCAGTGATGCCCGAAAGCATTTGGAACAGGCCCGCCAATATTTTGCCGAGCAAGGCAAGGAAAAAGCGGTTGAAAAAGTCGAGGTTTTATTTGGGGCGGCAGACTATGTAGATGGAACTTTGATTTTACAAGGAAACCACCGAAAGGGTAATTAGCCTATGCCGCCTAATAAAGCCTTGATGACCAAAAAGAAATGGGGATTGCTAACAAACCCTTTCCCGAAAATGAGTACCACCTTAACTGCCGATGACCAGGAGTTTGTTTTTACCGGGCAGAACGATTATTTGGAAGATTTGTGCAACCAGATGAACCGACCCGGTGGCTTTTTCTTGTACGGGATGCACGGGGCGGGTAAAACGTTGTTTCTGCAACGCTCTTTAGCCACCCTTGAAGCGCAAGGTTATTTATGTACTTATATCTCCTTTACGCCTGAAGAGAAATTGGATAGCCTTGTTTTGTTGGGATTGGTAGAAAAATTAGCTGAGGAAGAACCTGACGGGGAATATGCCGAATTATATGCCAAGCTTTTGGGCAAAAATGTAAAGATTTCCCAGGAAAAAGCGGTTGAGGGGGGCGGTGAAATTAGTGCGCCCTTCGCCAAGTTAGGTGCTAAGGGTAGCTCCAAACAAACCACAAATATCGAACAAGCTATAACCAATCCCGGTCAATGGTTGACTGATACCATCAAAAAACATGCCAAAACCAGACCGATAATTGTAGCCATAGACGACCTGGATAATCAGGAAGCCATTTTTCGACCCGAGCTGGAACTGGACAAGCCGGAAGTTTCGTGGGTTGACCTGGATGCTATCGTTATGAAAACCCGTCAATTGATAAATGTCGGGGCAACTGTCATCTTAGTAGGTCATCCCTCCGGTTTAACGGCGGCTTTGGGGTCGAGCAATATTTTGAACCGCTTTGGACTTGTGGCCCTGGATGAAGATGATTTGATCCAGATGCTAAAATGCTATCTAGCGTTGGGGCGGGATGATGGCAAGCGAGAATTAAAGCTTTACCCCTTTACTGAAAAGGCGGCTCAGGTTATCGCTAAAACTGTAACCCGATTCAGGTTGCCAACCCGGAATATGCTTTTTATTTGCTCAGAACTGTATGAATATTGCGCCAGAGAAGGCATCGAGGTAATAGATGAAACGGTCATCCAGTACCACTGGCCCAATGTGACAAGTCGCTTGATGGGTAGCCTGAAAAGCGAAGACCTCAATTATTTGCGAGTAATCGAAGAATATGGCGGCTATGATGAAGACAATGACTCGGCAATCCGCGAAATCGCCGGGTCGTTAAGTGAATTTTTGGACGGCCTCAAAAAGCTGAAACCGTTGGTTGAGAAAGAGTACTTGATTGAAAACGTCAAGGGGGCCTACAAACTAAATCCGCTTCTGGCGGCTCAAAATCCGTTTGACCCGGCTACGGTATTGCCAGAGCCGGACGATATGGATGCCGGAGATATATAGAGCGAAATATGAGTATCAAAGTGTTACCGCCCGATACTGCCATGAAGATTGCGGCGGGCGAAGTTATCGAACGCCCGGCCTCGGTAGTCAAAGAGCTTATTGAGAATAGCATTGATGCGGGCGCGAAAAATATTCGGGTCGAGATAAAAAATGGTGGCCTGAATTATTTGCGGGTGTCCGACGATGGGGCCGGGGTGCCGTTTGCCGAAGTGCCGGTGGCTTTCGAGCGCCACGCGACCAGCAAGATTAATGAGGCCGAAGACCTCTATAAGTTGCATACCCTGGGCTTTCGGGGCGAGGCCTTGCCTTCGATTGCCGCCGTCAGCCAGATGACTATGCTCACTCGCCCTCGCAATTCGGGGGTTAAGGCGGGCGATGAGGTCGAGGCCGGGAGTGAATTCGCTATCGAAGGCGGTAAACAGGTCTATCATCGGGCGGCAGGTGCGCCCTCCGGCACGATTATCACCGTCCGCAACCTGTTTTTTAATCTCCCGGCCCGCCAGAAATGGTCGCGGAGCGGCACAAGCGAAGCCGGGCATATCCTGAATATCATCAATAACTACGCTCTGGCCTATCCCGAAATCAAATTTAGTTTGGTGAGCGAGGGCCGCTTGCTGTTGCAGACTGGCGGTAACGGCGACCTGAAAGATGCGATTGCCAAAATCTTTGGGTCGGAAGCCAGCGCCGCCACCCTACCAGTCGAAACTCACCCCCCCAAAGTGGACAATGACGGAGTTATCGGCGAAACTTCGGCAGAAGGCGTGCGGGTTTATGGCCTGACCGCCGAACCGGGCTACAGCAAGCCCAATCGCAATTTTATGCTCTTTTTTGTCAATCGGCGGTGGGTCGTCAGCCGTACCCTGTCGTATGCGGTTCAGGAAGCTTATCATAGCCTGCTGATGACCGGGCGCTATCCGGTCAGTGTGCTGTTAATCGAGGTTGACCCGTCCGAGGTAGATGCCAACGTCCATCCCGCCAAAACCGAGGTGCGCTTTCTGCACGAGCGCCAGGTCTTTGCGGCGGTGCAAAAGGCGGTGCGCGATGCGCTGGTAAAGGCGGCGGGCGGGGCGGTCTGGGATGCACCCAATCCGGCGGTTTTTACTACCCCTACTTCCCGATTGCTGGACAAATTATATGCCCCATCTATTCAAACGGATAAAATTTCGGCTGTGAGCGAAACCTTAGCTTTGGATACCGCCGAACCGGAAATCTTTTCGGGTGAGGAAGAACAACAAGCCACATTGGATTTGCCCGGCTCTGATAACCCGGCTTTGGCGCTGGATGGGCTTGCCCCGCCCCCAACGGTTGCGCCTCCCGCCCCTGCCCCGGCTATGAAAAAACGCTTGCCACTCTTGCGGGTGCTGGGCCAGATGAGCGCGACCTATATTGTGGCGGAAGGCCCGGACGGAATGTACCTGATTGACCAGCACGCCGCCCACGAGCGGGTACTCTATGAGCATTTTGTGGCCCGCCTACAGGGGCGCGACCTGGACCGCCAGCTTTTGCTTGAACCGCTCTTGCTGGATTTAGCTCCGCGTCAGCGGCTTTTGTTACAGGAAGAAGGGCGGCGGGTCGAACTGGTGGCCCTGGGTTTTGACCTGGTGGAAGATGATTTGGCGTGGTGGCTGAAATCCGTCCCGGCGGCACTCATGGGCCGCGACCTCAAGTTAGGTTTTTTGGAGATGCTGGACGAGGCCGAAGGAGTCCGAGATGGCGGCTGTGGCCCGCATCCCGGCGAGGAAGTCGGCGATGTCCCACGTACCTGGCGCGATAAGCTGGCAGCGAGCCTGGCCTGTCATAGTGCAGTCCGGGCCGGAAAGATTTTGACCATCGAGGAAATGCGGGAACTCATCACCCAGCTTGAACGCAGCTCGATGCCCAACGCCTGCGCTCATGGTCGCCCTACCATGATTCATCTCAGCCAGGGCCAGCTTGAGAAGGGGTTCGGGAGGAAGTAGGAATGGGGGGTCGGGGTTTGGGAGTCAGGGGACGGGGGAAATGCCGGGCGGCAAGTTTGTGGGTTATACATTTTCAATTTTCAATTTTCGATCTTAGATTTTAGATTAGGGAAAGCGGTTATGGTTCACGAAGTAAAGTTCTTCCATTGCAACGAAACCGATGAAGTCATCGAAACCGAGAGTTATCTTGAGGAAAATGGCGCAATTATCAGTGTCAAAGTGACTGAGCCGGGTCAGAATGAGCCATTTTTGGCTTTGCGACCCCAATTGGAGCGAGAAGGCTGGGAAATCGCCTTAGCGGGTGTGACCCGACTTGGCCCGCAGCACGTTCCGGCTAACAGCTATTATGCTCGCCGCTTACGCCCCTAGCATATCCCTATAATACAGGACTTTCGATTGGGACAATTTTCTGATTTGAGGAAATCGTGCTAAACCTGCAAATATCACTTTCCGGGTTTACCACCGACTTGTAAGCGAAAGTTCCAAATTTGATAAGCAGGTTTGAGAAAGAAGTAACCGGATGAGTGGTCAACTAGCCTCGACAATTTTGCACGAATGGCTGGCGGAAGTGGGTCTTGACCTGGCGGATTTGCTGGATGAAGTCCCAACCCGGCAAGCCGAAATTATCCGCTTTGTGCTGCCCGCCCCGGCTTCAAATTCACCTCTGTCTGCTGAAGCCCAAAGCGGGCTGGCGGTTCTGGGTTGGGCCGTCGGCGAGCGGGCTTTGCAGGACGAACCGAAAAAGGGTTTGCTCAACGCCCTGTTTGAACTGTTCCTGACTATCGGTGAGCCGCCAGCCGCCGCCCATCTCTTTGATTTAGCCTATCCCGACCCCGACCCGGCCCACGTGACTTATTTCAGCCAGCTAGTCCAGTTGCGGTTGGCCCAAAATGAGTTGGAAAGCGCCGGGCAAACTCTAGCCGAGATGCAGCAACTTTACCCCAATCGCTTTACTACCCTGACCGCTCAGGCTGATATTTGCCTCTATCAAAATGATTTTGCCGGAGCGCAGGCCGCCTATCTTAAAGCTTTACAGGACTCGCCCAACAGCAGCACTCTTTTGCTGGGGCTGGCTAAATCTGCCTTGCAACTGGGCAATAAAACCGAAGCCGCCGACTGGCTGGTGCGGTTGGATGAGAATCCCAATCAAGGCTGGAACGTCTTGCGGCAAATGGCCCAACTCTGGGGCGAGGTCGGGGATGCAGCCCAGGCCGCCGAAAAGCAGGCTGCCGCTGAGGAAAAGCGGGCCATCCGTCTGTCCGAACTGGCGGGCAAACGCGCCGTCACCGCCGAAAAAGCTCAGGCCGACAAAGACAAGCGTGATAAAGCCGAAAGCTCGCTGGAAATCATTCCCGAACTGGCTCATACTTCGCCCGAAACCCGCTTGCCCCTGGAAGCCTATCAAGTCCTGAAAGAAGTCTTTGGGCATGAGCAATTTCGGCCCGGTCAGGAGCAGGTCATTGCCAGCGTGTTGGCGGGGCGCGATACTCTGGCGATTCTGCCGACCGGGGCAGGTAAATCGTTGTGCTACCAGTTGCCCGCCTTACTCTTGAGCCGTCCGGTGCTGGTACTTTCGCCCCTGATTTCGCTCATGAAAGACCAATTCGATAAGCTCCCTCCGTTGCTCAAGCCCTATAGTCTGGTGCTCAATAGCGCCCTTGAGCCGGGCGAGGCTGCTCGTCGTCTGCGCGACTTATCCCGGCCCGGCAATGCCATTCGCCTGATATACGCCGCCCCGGAACGATTACGCCAACAGCCTTTCGTCCAGGCCCTGAAAAAAGCCAATTTGGGTCTGTTGGTGGTGGATGAGGCCCACTGTGTAGCGATGTGGGGCAACGATTTCCGGCCCGACTATCTCTTTATCCGCCGGGCGCTTAACGATTTAGCTGATTCCGCTCCGGCGCTCCTGGCGGTAACGGCGACTGCCACCCCCGATGTCGCCACCGAAATCGGGCAGCAATTGGGCCGCGATTTAGAATTGATTCGGGGAAGCGCCTTTCGACCCAATTTGCTCTTTGGGGTCGAAAAAGTCAAAGCTGGCGGAGAATATCGGCTAGAGCGGTTAGCGGAAATTTGCGCCGGGCTGGAAGGCAGCGGGATTATATACACCCGTAGCCGGGAGAAAACCGAGCAGGTCGCCCAATACCTGAACCGGCACGGGGTAGCCGCCCGCCACTATCACGCCGGAATGGATGCCCCGGCCCGCCGCACTTCCCAGGAAAGCTGGATGGAAGGCCAGACTCGGATTATCGTGGCGACGGTAGCCTTTGGCATGGGGATAGATAAAGCCGATGTCCGGTTTATTATTCACATGAACCCGCCTCCGGCCCTGGAGAACTATGTTCAGGAGGCCGGGCGAGCCGGGCGCGATGGTCAGCCCGCCCAATGCCTCTTGCTCTATAGTTCGGGCGATAAGGGCAACCTGACGCGCTGGCTGCGGGAGGAGCGCGAACAATTGAGCCTTGAGGTGCTGCGGACGCTCTATAAGGCAGTGAGTCGCAATCTGGGGCGGGCCAAAAGTGGGATAGTTATGGCGGAGGATTTGCCACGCGGGGTAGCCAATGCCGCCGCCTTGCTCGATGAAACTTTGGTGCGGGTCGGCCTCTCGCTATTGGAACGGGCCGGGCTGCTAGAGCGGGGCTACGATTTGCCGCCCAGCGCCCAGGTCACGCTGCGGCCTACCCTACCCGGTCTTTTTGCCCTCGAAAGCCCGGCTGTTGGGCTGGAAGATTTTATCCGGGCGGCGGAACTGGTCCCCGGTCAGTCCGAAATTATCGAGCTGGTAGCTATCGCCGCGAGGTTGGAGATTACCCCGCCCGAACTCGAAACCCGCTTACTCGGCTGGGCCGAAAACGGGGCGCTGGACTATAATCCGGCCCGGCGGGGCTATTACCTGGAACTCAAGGAGGCCGGAAGCGATGCCCGTTTCCGGCTGGAAGAAATCTTGGAGCGCCGTGAGGTTGCTGCCGACGAGCGGCTTGACCACCTTGAAGATTATCTACGCACTCGTATCTGCCGCCAGATTTTGCTGGCCCGCCATTTCGGGGAGAAACTGGCCCAACCTTGTGGGGTTTGCGACAATTGCAGTCGCTCCAATACTCGGCCCGGCAAGTTCTCAATAGCTTCATCCCTCAAAAATAATACCTCCGACTCCTCGGCTGATTCTGTAATTGCGGCTATTCTAAAAGCCGCCCAGGATGATACTGGCCCTTTGCTCAGTCGTACCGCTCTAAAACGGGTTTTGCTGGGTAGAGATACGCCTGTACCCACTGAACAAGCCAACTCGCAATGGGCGCAGTTGCAGGGTCGGATAAATGAAAAGAATCTTTATGCCCAGATTGATGCCTTGATTGAAAAAGGACTACTTGAAGCCAAAGAAAGCAGGTCGTCTTACACTGGTCAGGCTTACAACCTCTATGGTACCAGCGAGGCGGGCCGAAAGTGGCTGGATAACCCTGATGTAATAGCTAGTATGCCGATGGTCGAGCTATCCCCGCCGCCAAAGCCAAAAGCTACCGGGATGGATGAAACCGAGGCCACCCGCGCTATCTTGGGTTGTCTGGCGCTGGTATCGGGCGACGGTGAGGCTAAGGTCGGGCGAAGTGGCTTGATTCGGTTGCTGATGGGCCAGCCTTCGGCCCTGGGGACACGGGCCAGCAATCGCTATAAAGGCAGTCTGGAAGGTAAGCTCAAGACGAAAGAGGCCGAGGCTTTGGTCGAGAAGCTGATTAAGGACGGCTTGATTGAGGAGCAGACCGCGTTGCGGGCAATGGGCGGCAGCTATCAGGCCCTTCGGGTCAGCCAGGCCGGACAATTCTGGCTGGAGGAAAATTGATGACCAGCCTGGATCTTGCCGGGCGGCGCTTAACTAATCAGCACCTCGCCGCCAATCCCTTCGAGAAGCCGGAAGAGGTAGTGCAATGGTTCGGGGCGGTGCAATCCCAGGATTACGGCGGGGCAAAATGGGCCATCGCCCAGCGCACCAACGTGGTCAATAGCGCGGTCCTCGACCAGTTATTTGCCGCCGGAGCAATTCTCCGTACTCACGTCTTGCGCCCAACCTGGCATTTTGTCCTGCCGTCCGATATACGCTGGTTGCTCAAACTCACCGGCCCACGAGTCCACGCCATAAACGCCTATTATTACCGACAATCTGAGCTGGATGAAGCGGTGTTCAAGCGCAGCCACGCCGCGCTGACCAAAGCTCTGCAAGGCGGCAAGCATTTAACTCGCCCCGAACTGGCCCAGGTACTTGCCGAAAATGGCCTCGTTCCGAGCGGCTTACGGCTGGCCTATCTGCTGATGAACGCCGAATTGGATGGCCTTATCTGTAGCGGCCCGTTGCGCGGCAAACAGTTCACCTATGTTCTGCTGGAAGAGCGCGTAACCCCGACCAAAACCCTGACCCAGGATGAAGCTCTAGCCGAGCTTACCCGACGCTACTTTACCAGTCACGGCCCGGCGACTTTGCCCGATTATAGCTGGTGGTCGGGGCTATCAATGGCTGAGGTCAAGGCTGGCCTCGAATTGGTTAAATCTGAGCTTGAGTGTGAGATAATAGGCGACAAGACTTATTGGTTTGCTGCCGCGACTACCTCGGTCAAAATAAAAACTCCCACCGTCCATTTATTGCCGAATTACGATGAACATGTAGTAGCATATAAAGACCATCGCGCCTCATTTGATTCCGCAGTTTATAACAATTTAGACCCCACCAATGCCGCGCTATTGGCTCATATAATTATCCTGAACGGGCTAGTAATTGGCGGTTGGCGGCGTACTATTCAGAAAAAAGAAATTACGATTACCCCTAATCTTATAGTATCGCTTAACGAAAGCGAACAGGCCGCCCTGAAAAGCGCGGTAGAAGCTTATGGTCAGTTTATGGGGCTGCCAGTTACGCTGGCGACAGATAGCTAACTGACCGCAATTGGTTTAAGAAAAACAGAGGTTACTGAACTTCTGGGAGGAAGCACAATGAGAGTTACCTTAGTCGCCAGCGTTTTGCTGGAACATAACGGTAAATATTTGCTGGTGCAACAGGCTCGTAGCCGCCGCCAGCCCGGAAAATGGGGGCCGCCCGGTGGCAAGCCGGAGCAGGGCGAAACCCTTTTTGAAGCCGCTATCCGCGAAACTCTTGAGGAAACCGGCCTCCAGATTGAACTGGATGGCTTTGTCGGGTTGCTGCGGAGCGGACACCGCGAAATTCCTAATATCTTCGTCTGCTTCGGGACGCGCTTGCCCGCCACCGATGCATCACCCGAATTGCATCTTAGAGAAGGTGAAATATCGGGCGGGCGTTGGCTCACCCTTGAAGAAATCGAAAGCGATGCTTTGCCCCTCCGCTCTGCCCCCTTCAAAGCCCTCTATCGCCGTTTCCATTCAGGCCAACTCTACCCCCTCGAAGTCGTCGAACACGAGGTGCTAGATGCGGAATAGCGGTCAGGGGTCAGTGACCAGAAAAAAGCTGTCAGCTATAAGCTAAACTTACTCAGCCCTCGGCCCTGTATTTCACTGACCACTGACCACCGACCACTGCTCGCTAAATCAACCGCCGTCCTTTGAGGGCGTTGGACAAGGTGACTTCATCGGCGTATTCGAGGTCGCCGCCGACGGGTAGTCCGGTTGCCAGGGTCGAGACGGTGATACCTAATGGAACTAGCAGCCGATGGATATAGTTCGCGGTGGCGCGGCCCTCGACATTCGGGTTCATCGCCAGAATAACCTCGCTGACCTCGTTCAGTTTTACCCGATTTATCAGCTCGCGGATTCGCAAATCGTCGGCCATCACCCCGTTAATCGGGACAATATGTCCGTGCAGCACATGATAGAGGCCGGTAAAATCGTGGGTTTTTTCCAGAGCCACCACATCCAGCGGTTCTTCCACCACGCAAATCAGATTGCGCTCGCGGTCTTTGCTGGAACAGACCGGGCAAGGGTCGTTTTCGGTCAGGTTATAGCATTGCGAACAATAGATAATCTTCTCTTTTACGTCCACAATCGCCTGGGCTAGAGCTTCAGCGGCCTCTTTCGAGCCGCGTAAGATATAAAAAGCCAGCCGAGAAGCGGTTTTCGGCCCAATCGTTGGCAGCTTGTTCAGTTCATCTATCAGCCGGGATACTGGTTCGGCTGTAACTTTCATTGCAAAATTTCTCCAATATTTTAATTTTAGATTAGATTGGTTTGCCGGGCCAAAGTTTCAAAAAGATGGTTGCACCCGCGCCCTAAACTCTATTATATATCCCCATAACTGGAAGTTAGCGCGGCGCAAAGGCGACTTATTTCAGAACAATTATACCAGAATTTTATAAAAATGGGGCTGGCCCACGCCGATTTACCCTCGCCCTCATATTTTTACAAGCTTGTGACATGTTATAATGAAGCCCGAAAAAGCCGGTGGACTTCATGAAAATCTAAAACAGGAGGACAGTTTGCTATGTTGAAATTTCTTGGACGAATTTGCCTGTCGGGTATATTTATACTGGGCGGTAGTGAAGCTTATCTTGACCCCAAACCCCGCTCTACCAAAATGACTAATATCGGTCTGGATGAGTCGGAAATGGTCGTCAAGCTAAACGGCGCATCTATGATACTTGGGGGAACGACCCTGGCGTTAGGCATCTTCCCGCGCCTGACCGCCCTAGGCCTTATTGCCAGCCTGCTACCTACCACCCTGGCAGGTCATCCTTTTTGGAAAGAGACCAACGAGCAGACCATGAAAATGCAGCGCCTCCAGTTCGCCAAAAACGTCGGTCTGATAGGTGGACTGCTGTGGGTCTTATCCACTCCCCCTAAAGTCAAAGACGGACTGAAATAACGAGGATTTACGAGTTACGATTGAAAGTAGTCAGTAGTCAGTGGTCAGTGGTCAGTGGTCAGTGGTCAGAGAAATGCAGGACTGAGGACTGAGAAAATCCGGCTACTGGTCGGTATTTTAACTCAAAACTAGCCTACTGACCACTGACCACTGACTACTACTAAGAAGGAGACAAAACCATGCCCCCTGTTCAAACCGGATTTGACCAGCTTGTGACCTCTTTAGAGGAACTGGAAGCAATTATCGGCCTACCCAGCAAGTTGGTGAAGAATAAATTACTCCCGGCCCTGGACGAGCATTGCCGCGATTTTATCGCCCGCTCGCCTTTTGCCCTGGTCGGCACCGCTAACGCTGCCGGGCAATGTGATGTTTCGCCGCGAGGTGACGCGCCCGGCTTCGCATTAGTGTTGGACGACACCCGCCTGGTGCTACCCGAAAGAGCCGGTAACAGACTCGCCGACACCATGCGAAACATTCTGGTCAATCCTCAAATCGGCCTGCTATTTCTGATACCGGGTATCAGCCATACGGTGCGGGTCAACGGGCGGGCCTGTATTCTGCGGGATAAAGCGATTTTAGAGCAGATGACGATGAAGGGTAAAGTTCCTCTCGTGGGCATCGGGGTTGAGGTCGAGCAGGCTTTTGCCCACTGCCCTAAAGCCTTCAAGCGGTCGCATCTGTGGGAAACCGAAACCTGGGCCGAAGTCAGCAGCGTCAAAACCCTCGGTCAGATGCTGGAATGTATCGCCGGAATCCCCGCTGCCCAGCTTGACCGGAATATAGAAGAGGGCAACCGCACCCGCTTATACTAAGCGATAAGCGTTTACAAATAATAGGAAATCGAGATAAAGCTAGAGAATGAAAACCAAAAATCAAGCGAATGGGTCGGATTTTTTCGAGCGGGCGCGAATGACCGGGAACCCGATAGCCAACCCCGCCAGTGTGATTTTGAGGGGTCAGGCCCGTTTTACCGTCTTGACTTCGCGCCTTATCCGGCTGGAATGGTCGGGCAACGGTCAATTTGAGGAACGCAGCAGCTTTGCCTTTCCGACTCGTTATTCCGAAAACCCGCCGCCCTTTACCGTCCAGACTGATGACAAAGAACTGACCCTCGATAGCGGAAGGCTGATTTTGCGCTACCGGCTCGATAGTGGCCCGTTTGGGCCGGATAACCTTTCGATTACCTTGCGGCTGAACGGGCAGGAGGTCAGGTGGTCGCCCGGTATGGTTGACCACCAGAATTTACGGGGGACGCGCCGCACCCTGGACGAATGTGTTGGCCCGGCGGCTCTGGAAGAAGGCTTACTTTCGCGGGCGGGTTGGGCGCTGTTTGACGACAGCCAATCCGTCGTGTTTGGGTTGGAAGATGGCTGGGTCGCGCCTCGCCCGGATAGCGATTTGCAGGACTGGTACTTTTTCGGCTACGGTCACGACTACCCCACCGCCCTCCACGAATATATCCAGTTTGGCGGGGTTGCCCCACTCGTGCCGCGCTATGTGCTGGGGGCGTGGTGGTCGCGGTACTGGGCCTACAGCGCCCAGGATTTGCAAACCCTGGTAGAAGATTTCGCCCGCTACGATTTGCCTCTGGATGTCCTGGTATTGGATATGGACTGGCATACTCCCGATAGCTGGACCGGCTATACCTGGAATCGCCAACTTTTCCCCGACCCAACCGGCTTTTTAAAATGGGTGCATGACCGGGGCTTACGCACCACCCTTAATCTGCATCCTGCTGAAGGCGTGCAACCTTTCGAGGATATTTACCCGGCTTTTGGCAAAGCTCTGCGCCACGACCTGAACAGCCGCCAGCCCGTGCCTTTTCAGATAACTGACCGCGAGTTTGTCCGGCATTATTTCGAGCTTTTGCATCATCCGTTGGAAGAACAAGGGGTAGATTTTTGGTGGATGGACTGGCAGCAAGGCCATAGCAGTGAAATGCGCGGACTAGACCCTTTGCCCTGGCTCAATCATCTGCACTTCCGCGACTCGACCCGGCGCGGCAAACGGGCCATGCTCTACAGTCGGTGGGGCAAGTTGGGCAACCATCGCTATCCCATCGGGTTTTCGGGGGATACTTATGTCACCTGGGATGCCCTGGCCTTCCAGCCCTACTTTACTGCGACTGCCGCCAATGTCGGTTATGGTTGGTGGAGTCACGATATTGGCGGACACATGGGCGGGGCAACCGAGCCGGAGCTTTTCGCCCGATGGGTGCAGTTTGGGGCGCTCAGTCCCTGCTTGCGGTTGCACGCCACCAATGACCTTTTGGCGGAGCGGCGGCCCTGGACTTTTCCCAAAGAGATTTTCCGGGCGGTGCGGACGGCTTTTCAACTGCGTTACCAGCTTGTACCCTATCTCTACTCGGTAGCGCGGGAGGTTTCGGAAAAGGGACTCTCACTGTGTACCCCGATGTACTATGATTTTCCCGAAGCGGAGGCGGCGTATCTGGCCCGCGACCAGTACTTTTTGGGCCAGCAGATGATCGCCGCGCCGATAGTCCGTCCGGCGGATCCCTTAACCGGGTTGGCCTCGGTTGCGGTCTGGATTCCCGATGGGGAATGGCTGGATTTCTTTACCCGCGAAAGTTTTAGCGGCCCATGTTGGGTTACGCTGACCGGCGATATTGAGCGCATTCCGGTGCTGGTCAAGGCCGGTGCGATTATCCCGATGTCGGAGATTGCCGCGACCACCGATGCCCTGCCCCACAATCCTCTGACCTTGCGGCTCTTTCCGGGCGCGGCTGGCGAATTCTGGCTCTACGAGGATGACGGCATCAGCGAGGCTTACACCCAGGGCGAAAGCGAAGCAACTCATCTTACCAGCCGTTCCGATAAAAATACTATTTTTCGGTTGGAGATTGCGCCAACCACCGGGCGCGGTCCGAGCCTCCCTGCCGAGCGCAGCTTTAATCTCTACTTTGAAGGGACGAATCGCCCCGATGTCGTAACTCTCGACAAAGTAGAAATCAGCGATTGGAGCTATGACCCGACGACCCTGACGACCCTGGTCAAAGTGCCACTCCACTCCAAACAAACTGGCCTGAGTGTCCAGCTAGAAACCCGCGATAGTCGCCCGATTTCGGCTCTGGGGGCGGCCCATAATCAGCAAGTACAATCCGGCGAGGTGCGGCGCTTGTTGGGCGCACACCTTCCGGCGGTGAGCTGGGAGAATTTGTCGGAAGCAGTATTGCGTCTGGACGAAAAAATACCAGGCCGAAACGCGGCCCTGACCCGCTTGGGCGGGCCATTGGTGCATTTCGTGGAGTATCTCACCCCGGAAGAAGCCTACAAGCATCTGGGCGCGGTAGTGATTGGCGCTCCGGCGGATGGCAGCCCCTATAAGGTCGCGGTCAACTGGCAGCTTTTTCAAAATGGGCAGGTCGAGGCTTTTACCAGCAGCTTTCCCGCCGGGTCGGGCGACCACCTTATTTATCATCCCTTTGGGGCGGAAGGGCAAGTCGGCCCGGCTAAATCCTGGTCAGCCGAGGTGCGGGTCGAGTGGCAGGGCGCAGTCTTAAACTATAGCTATCAGAGCAAGCCGCTCTTCCCGGCGATTACGCCCTGGCAGGTGGTAGTCTATAACGAGGAAACCGCACCCCTGGCTATCGAACAGCTTTTTGAGGCCGATGGCAAGCTAAATCCGGCTTTGGCCTGGGAAACCTATCAGCAGGAATGGCCTGCTCTGAAGAATATCGCCGATGCTTTTCACGTGCGGTTGCGCGAAAAATACGAGCCGCGTATTTACGCCGGGGAAAAGCTGGCGGCTTTTGCCGTAACCGAAATTCCCAGCCCGGACGAGCGGGAAGTGGTATTTGAGTTTCGGAGTGGTGGCCCAATCGAGTTTTTCTTGAATGGTGAGCCACTGGTCGAGGCCGGGATGGAGATGGTGAGTAACGCCGTCTTTGTCCCGCAACAGCGCCCGCGAGTTACCAAACCGGTCAAGCTCAAGCCCGGCTTAAATCGCCTGGTAATCGCCAGCAAGCCGCCCCAGCCCCGGCCCTATTGGTGGTTTAGTGTTGCTACGGTCAGTGGTCAGTGATCAGTGGTCAGAGAAATGCAGGACGGAAGACGGAGAAAAAACGGCTAGTGGTTGGCATTTTAACTCAGCACTCAGCACTTTTCTACTGACCACTGACCCCCAGCCTCCGTCAACTTTTCCCCAAGCCACTTTTGATATATAATGCCGACTAGCTGCTATCTGGAAATCAGCGAAAGGACGATTTGAAAGGAAGTTTTAATGGAGTCAGTGTCGGTATCCTCGCCTCGCCGTCGCTTTAAATTATCGAAAGTTATATTGAGCTGGTACGGAATTTTATTGGCCTACGTTTTTATCATCGGGCTGTTTTTGATATTGCGGAACGGCAACGGCAATAACCCGGTTATTCTGAATCTGGGGGCGCTGAGTTTTCGCTGGTACGGGGTCATTATCACCGCCGGAGTAGTGATTGCCTCGTTTCTGGCTC
>JBBRSG010000003.1:0-90613 GCA_038245615.1 Chloroflexia bacterium
ACGGTCAGTTCGGCGTATTTATCGAGGGCCGCTTGCAATTCGGCGGTGAACGGTTCGAGCAAAGCGGTTTCCCACTGACCCAACATCCGCAAGATAAATAACAGACGCGGGCGCGGCCTATCCAGCGCCCCATCCAACGGGCTAATCGCGGTGAAACGTTCCAGAGCATCCAGGCGAGCGGCGGCATCCTGCGAATTGGGCGAGAGGGCCGCGATGTCGGAGGCGGATACGGCTTCGTCGCTCGATGTTGGCCCAACCCGGATTGTCACTTGATGTACCCGCCGGGGCAAATGCTTGATAAGGGCCTGAGCTAATGGTTCTAAAGCCAGGGTGATGAGCGGATGGGCAATCAGGCATAATTCAACCGGGACGAGGCGGATGCTGTTCTGGCGATGAAACGAGGGTCGCCCGGTCTTTTCGTCTACCTGCAATTCCACGCTGTTGCGATAGCCCCACTCGCTGTGGGCCGGGACCGGCGGCAGCAATGGTGGTTCGCGGTCAGTAAAGCCGCCCAGCCGTATTAGCTGGTCGCGGAAAATTCGGTTTTTGTAGTCCAGTTGGGCGGCATAGGTCGCGTGCTGCCACTGGCAGCCTCCGCAGTTAGGCCACTTGTCCAGCCCAAAATAGGGACAGGGCGGTTCGCGCCGTTCCGGGACAGCTTGCTCAACTTTACGAACATTGGCCTTCAAGAAGCTCTTTTTGCGCCGATAAAGCTGGGCCTCGACCACCTCGCCCGGCAGACCGCCGGTGACGAAAACGACTTGGGAAGTGGGGGTCGGGGGTAAGGCAGGACTGAGGACTGAGGACTGAGGACTGAGTTCGGTTGGGATTTCCTGACTTCCGCCTTGCGCCTTGCGCCTTGCGTCTTCGTTATCTCCTCCTCCGTCTTCCTCCCCCTGACCCCCGACCCCCAGCCGGGCCACCGTTTCGCCGCCATAGGCAATATCCAGCAGATGCAGACCGCTGACGATTTCGGGTTCAGGTTTTGCTTGAGGTCTTTTAGGCATAATTTACTGTCTTTTAAACGCTGACATGGGCGGCCTGAGCTACTGCCAAAAGTTCGGCAGAAGTATCCGGCAGACCGATAAGTTCAAAACGGGCCGGGTTGCCGTTGGTCGCCGGGAGATAAAGGGTGTGGGCGATTTTAGTAAACCCGGCCCGTGCAATACTCTTGGCCGAAACCAGATTGCCCGGCTCAGTTCCAATCCAGGCCCGCCCGACTTGGCGGGCCGCCAGGTCTTGCAACATATAGCGCAAAAGGGCTGGATAAAAGCCCTGACCGCGATAGTCCGGCAAGGTAGCAAAATCATACAGATAGGCATCCTGATAGGGCGGGGCGAAAGCGCAACCGGTAGCTCCCAGTGGCTCAGTCTCCCAGGCCACCCAACCATAAGTAACGATTAGGGGTCGGGTTTCGGGGCGCAATATTTCGCCGACAAAGCCTTCCCGACCTGCCGCTAATCGGCGGGCGGCATCGTGCAGATCATAAATCCCGGCCTCGCTCATGGCAGCCTGAAGCGGCCCGGCATCGTCAGCCTCGACTTTACGGAAGTAGATAGGTTGTTTATTCACTGCATCAGACCAGTTCAAGGTTGGACTATTGAACTCGAATACCGATAGTGTCCCGTAATGGGTTGTAGGTGCTATCTCAGTGGGGTGATATTCCGAAGAAGATTGTCCATTTTGCACCTTCTCCTCTAAATCCATTTTTAATGTCCTTTATTATATAAGTTGGTTTTTAAGTTTTCCAAAGCCGATATTTTTCGACCAGATGCTAAATAAAGCTACCCGGCAATATTACGCCAATCCTGCTTGCAAAGCAAGACGGTACAACGGAAAGAGTTGACAGGCGGGAATTTCAGCCTTTATAATAAATTCCACTATAAGAAACGCTGTTCCATTTTCTGACATTTCCGAAATTTTTGACATTTTCTAGCACTTTACGCTATCGAACCCAATTTCATAACAAGGAGACTGAGAGCAGGTGCAAGACTTTAATTTTGCTCAGGCGGTCAAAGATAAGCCGTTGCGCGGGGTGCGCGTAATTGAAATGGGCCAACTTCTGGCCGGGCCTTTCTGTGGACGGATTTTAGCCGAGTTCGGGGCGGAAGTCATCAAAATCGAGCCACCCAAAAAGGGCGACCCCTTGCGGCTTTGGCGTGGGATAATGGAAGAAACCAATACCTCACTATGGTGGTACGTCCAGAGCCGCAATAAAAAATCCATCACCCTCGATATGAACCACCCCCAGGCGGCTGGTATCGTCCGGCAACTGCTCGCCAGCACCGAAGTTCTTCTGGAAAATTTCAAGCCTGGCACAATGGAAAAATGGGGGTTGGGCTGGGAAGATGTTCACGCTCTGAACCCTCGGCTGATAATGACCCGCGTTTCAGGTTGGGGGCAGACCGGGCCATATAAAGATAAGCCCGGCTATGGTTCGATTGGCGAATCTATGGGCGGGTTGCGCTACCTGACCGGCTATCCCGGAATGCCGCCAGTCCGTACCGGCATCAGCATCGGCGATAGCCTTTCAGGGATGTGGGCCGCGATTGGCACAATGATGGCGGTCTATCACCGCGATGCACGGGGCGGGCAGGGCCAGATGGTGGATGTCGCGCTCAATGAAGCGGTTTTCGGGATGATGGAAGGCATGTTGCCAGAGTATAGCTGGTTGGGAATTATCCGGGAGCGCACCGGGGCGGCCATGCCCGGTATTTCGCCCTCAAATACCTATAGCTGCAAAGACGGGACTTATATCGTTATCGGCGGCAATGGCGATAGCGTTTTCAAGCGTTTCATGAAGGCGATTGGGCGACCTGAAATGGCGGAAGACCCGCGTTATGCCAATAATAATCTGCGGGTCAAGGCCAATCAGGAACTGGATGACGCAATTAGCGCCTGGACTGCCCAGCACGATGCCGCCGAAGTGCAGCGGTTACTGGATGAGGCAGGGGTACCGACTGGCTCGATTTACTCGATTGC
Source organism: Chloroflexia bacterium (assembly GCA_038245615.1). Classification (GTDB taxonomy): domain Bacteria; phylum Chloroflexota; class Chloroflexia; order Chloroheliales; family Chloroheliaceae; genus 54-19. Next base: position 2,983 of record JBBRSG010000003.1, read on the forward strand.
CGATATTGCGACTGACCCCCATTTTGAGGCCCGCAACATGATTCAGGAGCGCGAAATCCCAGGGGTCGGGACTATCAAGATTCCGGGCATCGTCCCCCAATTGAGCGAAACGCCGGGCGAAACCGAATGGCTCGGCCCGCAACTGGGCGAACACAATCTCGAAATTTACGGCAAGCTGTTAGGTATGAACGAAGCTACCCTAAAAGAGTGGGAAAATGACGGACTGATTTAGGTCTATCCACTATCGGAGTAGGCTCTTAACCCATCAGGAGATAACAACAATAATGGCAAACGAGCAGGCAGAATGGGCCGCCAAAATTCGGGAAATCCCGCTCACTTTCGGCAAGCTGGTCGCGGCAACCCCAGAAGCGGCCTTGCGCCACCGTCCCGCCGAGGGGGAATGGTCGCCAATCGAGGTAGTTGGGCATATTGCCGATAAAATGGAATGGTGGGCCGAGCGAGTCGAGCGGATTACAACCGAGGATGCGCCCGAACTTGAGGGCAAAGACCAGGATGCGGCGGTACGCGACCACGCTTACCAGCAGGCCGACCCGCAAACCCTGCTCCAAAAGCTAACCGATAGTAGCGAAAGCTTTGCCAAATTAGTGGAAAGTTTGCCCAACCCGGCTTTAGATTTGCAAGGTCATCACAGGGGCATGAAAGCCATGCTAACCATTCGGCAGTGTATCGAGATGCCGCTTGGCTCGATTCACGAACATCTTTTACAATTCCAGGAAGCGGCGGCCCTTTAACCAGATGTGATATTATAGAGAGGCAAATCAACTGGCCCTAACTTTCTTCTCAGAGAACCTTTAAATTAGTTTAGATTAAAATAATAGCTATAGGTAAGGTAGGAAACTATGACCGCTCAACTGGAACTTGTTAGCCGCAAAAAAACCTATACCGTAGATGAATTTATGGCGATGACTGACCGGGGCAAACGCTATGAATTGGTAGAAGGAGAATTGGTCGAAATGTCTGGTCCAAGCTTTCAGCACGGAAAAATTATACTAAAGATTGGGGCTAAACTTCAATACTTTCTTGAAAAGAATTTAGTTGGAGAGGCAGCAAGTGGCAGTACCTTTGAACTCAATCCAAAAAATGGGCCAGTCCCGGACGTAGCCTTTGTAAGAACTGAAAATATTCCGGCGGATATTGACCCTACTAAAGCTTTTCCGGGAGCGCCCGACCTGGCAATTGAAGTAATGTCGCCTAGCGATAAATGGAGTCAGGTCATCGCCAAAGTTCATCGCTATCAGGCGGCTGGGGTCAAAATAATTTGGGTGATAGATCCGTTTGACCAAAATGTATTCGTCTATTACCAAAACAACCGTAAAAAAGTGTTAGGTCTGGATGACGAGCTTGATGGGGAAGACCTTTTGCCCGGTTTCAAGCTGGCAATCAAAGATTTATTCGAGTAAAACTATATGAGCTTACCAAAAACCGCCCGCATCAATGAAGTCGGGCCACGTGACGGGCTACAAAACGAAAAGCAGATGATACCGGCCTCCGCCAAGATTGAGCTAATTGAGGCCCTGACGGCAGCCGGTCTCAAAAGTATCGAATATACTTCCTTCGTCAGCCCTAAATGGGTGCCGCAGATGGCGGATGCCGAAGAAGTCGCCGCCGGAATACAGCGCCAGCCGGGGGTAAATTATCAGGCCTTGGTGCTGAACCAGCGCGGGCTAGAACGCGCTCTAGCGGCGGGGGTCAATTCGGTAGGACTGGTAGTTGCCGCCAGCGAAACCCTGAACAAAAAGAATATGAACGCCGGAGTTCAGGAAGCCCTCGATAACTATCGCCCGATGTTGGCACAATGCCACGCCGCCGGGGTAATCGTGTCGGGCTATGTCTCGACGGTCTGTGGTTGTCCTTATGAGGGGGTTGTACCGGCGGAGAAGGTGCTGGCAGTTACCAAAAGCTTTTTGGCAATGGGTGCGGATGACATCGTGCTGGCGGACACTATCGGGTCGGGCCACCCCCGTCAGGTACGGGAATTGTGCGAAATGACCCTCGAACTCGTCCCGGCGGAACGGCTGGGAGTCCATTTCCATGACACGCGAGGGATGGCCCTGGCAAATAGTCTGGCGGCGTTGGAAGCGGGTATCAGCCGCTTTGACGGCTCAATTGGCGGGCTGGGCGGCTGTCCTTTTGCCCCTGGAGCGCAAGGTAACGGTGCAACCGAAGATTTGGTGTTTATGTTGGAAGAAATGGGCGTAGCCACCGGAATAGATATTACTGCTCTCATCGAGTGCGCCCGTTTAGCCGAGCGGTTGGTCGGCAGGCCGCTGCCCGGTCACATCAAAGGTGTTAAAAAACTGTTCCCATCGGCTCTGGTTCTGGGCAATAATTAAGTATTAAGTAACGAGCGAATATAAGCGGGTCTAAAGGTCAGGTAAGTCAGGATTTGGCAAAGCAAAAATAGAACCTGCCTGGGTTTATTTTGGGCTTTAACAAGGTCTGACCACCGACCCCAACCCTTAACCCCTGACAAGGAGGTTTCTCGAATGGCATACCGACTTGGAATTGACGTGGGCGGAACTTTCACCGACCTGCTGTTGGCGGACGAAGACAGCGGGGTCATGTACCCGGTGAAAACCCCTTCCACGCCAGCCGACCCGTCGGTCGGAGTAATGACCGGGATAGACCGCATCTGCGAGATTTCCGGCATCACCCACGACAAAATTGACTACTTGATGCACGGTACGACCGTCGCGACTAATGCTGTCCTGGAAGGCAAAGGCGCGAAAGTCGGGCTGATTGTCACCGAAGGCTACCGCCAGGTACTCCACGTGGCCCGCTCCTGGACTCCCAGCCCGGTTGGGGCGTGGCTGATTATGGTCAAGCCCGACCCACTGGCTTTGCTGGAAAATACGATTGAGGTTATGGGCCGGATGGATGCAAAGGGCCAGGAAGTAAGGCCGATTAATCAGGAATTGTTGCGGGTCGCCCTCAAGAAATTGGCGGAAAGCGGAGTTGAGGCCATTACCATTTCGCTGATTAATTCCTATGCCAACGGGGAACACGAGCAGCAGGTCGCGGCGACGGTCAAAGAGATGTACCCCGACTTGCCGATTTCGCTCAGTAGTGAGGTACTGCCCGAATTCCGCGAATACGAGCGCACCCAAACCGCCGTAATGAACAGCTATGTTCGCCCGGTAGTCGCCCGCTATATGGACGGGATAGTCAGCAAGCTCAAAGAGCGCAATATGAAAACCAAAGTCAATATTCTGCGAAGCGATGGCGGACTGATGAGTATCGAAGCCGCCAAAGAAGCCCCGGTCTACGCGCTAGTCTCCGGCCCGGCGGGGGGAGTCGCCGGGGCGCTGTGGGTCGCCAAGCAAGCCGGTTACGAAAATATTCTAACCCTGGATATGGGCGGCACCTCGACGGATGTGGCCCTGTGTATTGATGGCGCACCCTCGCTAGGTCGAGAAACTACGGTAGGGACGCAGCAATACAATACGGTGCGGATTAGTTCGCTGGATGTCCGCACAGTTGGGGCGGGCGGTGGCTCGATTGCCTCCGTCCCGGAACTGACCAAAGCCCTGCGGGTCGGTCCGCAGAGTGCCGGGGCCGACCCTGGCCCGGCCTGCTACGGGCGGGGTGGGACTGCCCCGACGGTGACCGATGCTAACGTGGTGCTGGGCCATCTGCCGCCCAAGTTGCTCGGTGGCGAAATGGCCCTCGACCTGGAAGCCTCCAAGACGGCGGTGCAGACTATCGCCGATGCAATGGGCGGGCTTAATCTCTATCAGGCGGCCCAGGGTATCTATGATATTGTCAACGAAAACATGTTTGGGGCGTTGCGGCTGGTATCAGTCCAAAAAGGCTATGACCCACGTGATTTTGCGATGGTGGCTTTTGGCGGGGCTGGCCCGCTCCACGCTAATGCCCTTTCCAAGTTGATGGGCAGTTGGCCTTGCATTATTCCACCCGCGCCCGGTCTGCTCTGCGCCCTCGGCGACCTCTCGACTGACTTCCGGGATGAGTTCGCCCGCACCTATATTCGCACTTTTGACGCTACCTCGGTGGATGACGTTACTGCCGAACTGAAAAAACTGGGCGAAAAAGCTCAGGGTTGGCTCGATACCGAAGGGGTAGGCCGCAATGTCCAGGATATTCAATATCAGGTGGATGTACGCTACTATCGCCAGGGCTTTGAACTGACGGTGGATGTCACGTTGGAGGAACTCCACGATAAAGGCTTTGGGCTGCTGGAAGCGTCCTTCGATCAGGCTCACCAACGGTTGTACAATTTCCAATTGGATACCATGCACGAAATCGTCAACCTGCGGGCAATCGGGTTGGGCAAGACCAAACCCCTGAGCATCACCAAGATTGAAGCGGGCGGCGAGGATGCGGCGGCGGCCTTGATTGAAAAGAGCCAGGTCTATTTCGAGGGTAGTTTCCTGGAAACCGGGATTTATGACCGGGCAAAACTCCAGGCTGGTAACAGAATTGCTGGCCCGGCGATTATTACTGAATTTGACTCGACTACCGTCGTGCTGAACGGACACTACGCTAAAGTAGATGCTTCCGGCGCAATCTTGATTTGGCCCAACGACAAGTAAGATTTACGATTTCGGAGGGCGACCACATAGGGTCGCCCTTGAACACTTGGCTAAATCCCTAATCGTAAATCGTAAATCGTAAATTATATAAGGGAGTGAAGAATGGCAACTATAGCAATGCCTTCCTATAAAGCGGTCGAGGTAGACCCAGTTACCCTGGATATTATCGAGAACGCCCTGCGTAATATGCGCTTTGAGATGGACGCGGTGCTGTTCCGTACCGCTATGTCGCCGGGTATCCGCGAGCAGCACGATGAGTTCCCGTTGGTCTGCCACCCCGATGGACGGATGGTGGTCGGGCAGTTTGGCTCGTATGTAGACTCGTTTTTGGAAAACTTTGCCGGTTCGATTGAGCCGGGTGATGTCTATATGACCAACGACCCCTATAAAGTGGACGGGGCGGTTTCGCACGTCAATGACTGGATTGTTTTGATTCCGATTTTCCAGGAAGACGAACTGGTGGGCTGGTCTTCGATGTTCGGTCACATGACTGATGTCGGGGGCAAAGTGCCAGGCAGTCTGCCAACCGATGCCACGACCATCTACGAAGAAGGGGTCATCATCCCACCCATGAAGCTCTACGAAAAAGGAGTGCTGAATGATACTGCCTTGAATCTAATTCTGGCGCAGTGTCGTTTGCCTATCTGGAATCGCAGCGATTTGATGGCAATCGTCGCGGCCTGCCGCACCGCCGAAAAGCGGGTGCTGGAACTGGTCAGCCGCTTCGGGCGGGATACCTATATTTCGACCTTGAACCGCTTGCTCGACCGCACCAAACGGGCGATGTCGCAGATTATCCAGATGCACATTCCCGAAAGCCCGGTTTCGTTTGAGGATTACATTGACGACGACGGGCGCGGCTATGGGCCATACAAGATGAAGTGTACCATGTGGCGTGAGGGCGATGTAGCTTACTTCGACTGGACCGGGACTGACCCGCAAGCCCAGGGTTCGATTAACTTTATTCTGAACGCCCACATGTTCAAGATGTTCGTCGGGGTCTATCTGATTCTGATTTACGACCCACAGATTCTGTTCAACGACGGCTTCTACGACCTGATTCAGGTGACAATTCCCGAAGGCACGTTGCTCAAGCCGCGTCCTCCGGCGGCGCTCTCTTGCCGCACTCACGCTCTGGGTCGGATTTTCGATGTCTTTGGCGGAGGTCTGTCCAAAGGTGCGCCGCTGTATTGGCCCGGCGCGGGCTTTAGCAGCAGCCCCCACATGATGTATAGCGGCTATGACCGAAAAGGCGACTGGTTTCAGCTCTATCAGATTGGCTTTGGCGGCGTGCCGGGTCGTCCGGTTGGGGATGGGATGGACGGTCACAGTATGTGGCCCAACTTTACCAACGTCCCAAATGAGTATCTGGAAAGCTATTTCCCTTTGCGAATCGAGGTTCATCAGACTGTGATAGACAGCGGCGGAGCTGGCCTCAATCGGGGCGGCAACGGCATTCAGATTGATTATCGCTTTCTCGAACCGGGCGAAGTCTCCATTCACGATGACCGATGGCTGACCTATCCCTGGGGCATCAACGGCGGCAAACCCGGTTCGCGCAGCCGCAAGGTGCTGGACCGGGCCGACGGCAGCAGCCAGATTTTGCCCAGCAAGTGTGACCATGTGATCGTTGCCGAAGGTGATGTGCTGCACTATATCACCTGGGGTGGCGGCGGGTGGGGCGACCCTCTGGAACGGCCCGCCGAGAAAGTCCAACTGGATGTAAAGCGCGGTCTGGTTTCAGTCGAGAAAGCCGCCAGTGATTATGGGGTGGTGCTGGACGCAGAAACCTGGGCCATGGACGAGGACGCGACCAACACCAAGCGTGACGACATTCGGGCCGCTCGTGGCGACCTCAGCACCTACGATTTTGGCCCGCCCCTGGCTGATATTCTAGCCCGCTGCAAGGAGGAAACTGGGCTTGAGCCGCCCATGCCGCCGATTTTCACCAGTCGGGGCAGTGGCTTCGGGGTCAGCACCGAAAACGTGATTTACGCCGCCGCGCCCGCGCCGGAAGAGTAAGTCACGGTTTTGAGGCTGATTTAAGCCTGTTTTGAACCTGACTTGAAGCTAAAAAGATGGGCGGTGAGGCTTGCTTCGCCGTTCATCCTTGCTTTATATGCTACAATTTATTAGGGTCATTAGCCTGGAACTATTGAGACCGGGTATTTAAAGAGAAACCAGCCAAACGGGGTAGTACGATGAGCGAAACTATAACCAAAACTCAGGAAAATACTAAAGTAGAAAATGTTTCAAAGTCTAACTCAAGCTTTGAAGATATTTTGGCAATAGTCCAAAATATGCCGGTGCTGGACCGCCTGAAACTGATTGAACGGCTTGCGGCAACTGTTCAGCAAGAACTAAATCAGCAGGAGACAAAGCCAATCCCCAAAAAATCTTTGCTCGGCATTTGGTCACACCTGCCACCCATAAGCGAGGAGGATATAGACGAGGCCCGGCGGGAGGCATGGGCGAATTTTCCGAGGGATGACATTTAATGCTTAAATCAGTTGCCGATACCCATGCTGTTATTTGGTATTTTCGAGATGACCCTCGGCTTAGTCCTGCGGCCAAAGCCATATTTATAGCAGCTGCTACCGAAGGCAATGAAATCGGAATATCTTCAATAACTTTTGCCGAAATTGTGTATTTGATGGAGAAAGGTCGTATTCCAGCCAATACTTTTGCCGACTTGCTAACCGAATTAGATGACCCTAATCCCATTTTAAAAGAAATACCTTTCCAACGAAAAATAGCCGAGACTATGCCGCAAATAGACCGGACCAAAGTACCCGACCTGCCTGACCGCATTATTGCCGCGACAGCGTTACAGGCAAGCGTTCCGCTAATCAGCCGGGACCGTAAAATCCAGCTATCGGGCTTAAATACTATCTGGTGATAAACTAATAATAAGGAGAGGGCATCGTGAACGACCAACAACAGACCTGGGAGGCTTACCAGCAGGCCGGAATGGGCCAGACCGCCGGGTTCGGGCAGCGTCCGGCCCTGTTAATCGTGGATTTTTGCTATGGCATGACCAGTAAGGACTCGCCGCTTGGAGCGGACATGAGCAGCGCAATTGAAGCCACCGCCCAATTGCTGGCAGTTTTTAGGGAAAAGGGGCTGCCAGTAGTCTATACCACCGTGAAATATACCAAAGGCTGTAAAGACGGCGGCGCGTTTATCAAGAAAATACCCAGCCTACGATTATTTGAGGAAGGCGCGGGCAACTGGTCGGAGATTGATGCACGGGTTGCCAATCGCCCGGAAGAGCCGATTGTCATCAAGCGGTTTGCCAGCGCCTTTTTTGGGACAAACCTGGCCTCGCTTCTCACCTCGGAAAAGGTGGATACCGTCGTCGTGACCGGAAGTACTACCAGCGGTTGTGTCCGGGCTTCGGCCCTGGATGCGCTGCAAAACGGCTTTACAGTAGTCGTCCCCCGTGACTGTGTAGCAGACCGGGCCGCCGGGCCACACGAAGCCAATCTCTTCGACCTGAACGCCAAATACGCCGATGTTATCAGCCTGGGGCAAACCCTCGATTATCTTCAGGCTATTTGACCCAGGTTTTTAGGAGAAGCCCTTGATAACCGGAATATACGAAAATTGCATCGGGACTAGCGATAGGGCGGCGACCTTGAAGTATTGGGCCGAAATGGGTTATCGAGTGGTGGCGGAAGGCCATTTGGGAGCCGAGCAAGCCGCCGCGCTCTATGGACATTCTTCGACTTTGCACGCTCTACGGCTGCAAAACGGGTCGTCCGACGACCACGGGCTATTGCGGGTGCTGGAATGGGAAAAACCGCGTAATGCCGGGCTGGAATTTACCCACCCGCTTACGATTGGTAGCCGTTGGTTCGCCCAGATGGTCAGCGATGTATTTATGGTGCGGGATGCTTTCGCCGATGATGTTGCGGCGGGCAATCCGTGGCTTTATACCGAACCGGCGCGGGCGATTATTATGACTGGCAGCCAGTCGGCGGGGTTCTATGACCGCTTTCGGGGAGTGCGCGAAATGTTCGTGATTGGGCCGCATACCCGGCAGGCCTTTTTTCAGCGTTACGGCTACACTCGCCCTGGCTACGGCACGATTGAACCGACCTCACCGATGGGGGTCAGCGAGGGAACTCATTCCAGTCTGGTAACAGCCGACCACTCAACCGCCCTATTTTACGCCGAGGTATTTGACCTCAAGCTGATTAATCCTCATCAGGGTGGAGCAAAACCCGAAAGTCGGCAGACCTTGATGATGCAGGAAGGCGAAACCGAGTTTATGCTGACCGGTTTCGAGTCGCCCTTTATGATTGCCGGGTTGTTCCAGGTCTATACTCCGCTTTATCCAACCGAAAACAAGCTCGACCGATCCCAACCGGGTTCGCTGGGACTTTCGCTGTTCACTTATCGCACCGATGAAATAGCGGCCTTACATAACCGGGTGAACATTAGCCCGGCGACCGCTGTCACCGCTATCCAGCCTAACGAGTTTGGCGAGCCTTCTTTCGGCTTCATCGCCCCGGACGGAATGTATTGGGTGGTCGTGGGGGAGAGGCAGGACTGAGGACTGAGGACTGAGGTTTGGAAGACGGAAGACGGAAAAAATACGTTATTGGTGAGCATTTTAACTCAAAACTAACCTACTAACTACTAACTACTGACTACTGACCACTGACCACTGACCACTGCTCTAAGGAGAAACCCATGACTAGGTGGCAATTTTTGACCGTGACGATTGACTATGAGACCTTTTGGGCGCAGATTAATGGGGTGCAGCAACAATTTTACAATCTTAACCAGTTTTTAGATTCTTTTGGGCAGGACGGCTGGGAACTAATTTCGGTGGTGCAGAATGCAATCCAGCCCAATTTATGGGGTTATTTCTTCAAGCGCCCGATGGCTTGATTATCAATTTTATCTTTAATTGAGATGGCAAGGATTAGCCGGAGTCTCAGGATGTCCCAACCCCGACCCCCGACTCCTGACCCCCGTCCCCTATTTTCAGAGGAGAAAATTATGGCTGAGGATAAAGAGGAATTAAATCTGAAACTGGAACAAGAAGTTGCCCAACGTCGGGAAGAACTAATCCGGTTGCGCCGCGATTTTCATCAGCACCCGGAGCTTTCCTTTAAGGAAGAACGCACTGCTCAAATTGTCGCTGACCGACTGGAAAAATCGGGGTTGGCTGTTCGCCGCAAGGTAGGGCAGACTGGGGTCGTCGGCCTTTTGGAAGGTGGTTTGCCGGGCCGTAATATCATGTGGCGGGCCGACATGGATGCCCTACCGCTTCAGGAAGATAGCGAACTGCTACCGTTTCATTCCGAAATCGAAGGGGTTATGCACGCCTGTGGTCACGATGGACATACCGCTATCGGGCTGATGGTGGCCGATATTTTGGCGCGACATCGCAAACTTTTGCCGGGCCGGGTGATGTTCGTCTTTCAACCAGCCGAGGAAATCGGCGGCGGGGCGCTGGCGATGCTCAAGGACGGCCTTTTTAAGGAGGGTGGGCCGGGCGGCGGACGGCCTGATGTAACTTTGGGTTTGCACCTGGGCAGCCTCTACGAAACCGGCAAGGCTCTAATCAAGGGCGGGCCACTCATGTCGGCCCTGGATACCCTGGACATTCTGGTGAAGGGCCGGGGCGGGCATGCCGCTTATCCTCATTTGACGATTGACCCGGTAGTGGTGGCCTGTGAACTGGTAGTCGCGCTGCAAACCCTGGTCAGCCGCGAGGTGTCGCCGACCAGCGCAGCGGTTATTAGTTTTGGCTCGATTCACTCTGGGACAAAAGAAAATATTATTCCGGTAGAGGCTCGGCTGCGAGGGACAATGCGAACCTTTGACCCCGAAGTACGCCGTCATTTGCTGGAACGGATTGCATCCATGACCACCAATCTGGCCCGCGCTTTCCGGGCGGAAGCCATTTTTACCATCCCCGAAAGTGTCCCGGCGGTCATCAATGATACCGCGATAGCTCACCGCGCCCAGCAGAGTGCTACGCGAGCTTTAGGGGCAAGCCAGGTAGAAGAAGCCCTCCCCCGCATGGGCAGCGAAGATATGTCCATTTTTATGGAAGAGGTGGCCGGTTGTTTTATCAGTATCGGGGCGGCCCGGCCCGGCGACGCTATTCGCCCCCACCATAGTCCGCTTTTTGCGATTGATGAAGCCTCGCTGGAAGTCGGGGTCAAAGTCGCTACTCAAACGATTCTGGATTTGCTACCGGCGGAATAGGGATTATTGGTTGATTGCCAAAGGAGTTAGCGTTTGCCAATTATCCAAACCAATGGACAATCCATTTATTACGAGCTATTCGGCCCGGCCCAGGCTGAGGCGATTGTGTTCCTGAGTGGGCTGACCGGCGACCACAAGAATTGGACGCTACAAGTCAACTCGTTTCAAGACCGGTATCGCTGTCTGTGCTTTGATTGGCGAGACACTGGCCTGAGTGGGATAAGTCCGCTTGAAGAATACGGTCTGTCCGATATGGCAGAAGATGTGGTCGGTCTCATCGAAGGGCTGGGATTGGGGCGGGTACATCTGGTCGGGCTTTCGATGGGTGGAGCAGTGGCCCAGCTAATTGCTCTGGAGTATCCCGAAAGAGTCGCCACTTTGACCCTGGCCTCCAGTTTTGTCGTCGCGCCCGGCCTGGCGGAATTGCCGCCGAGCAAGCGCACTCGTGGTAATCTGCGGCAAGCTATCGCCGCCAGTCGCCACGATGTTACCGCCCGCCTCTCGGAATTACGGCTATCGGTGCTGGTTGTCGCCGGGGAGCGCGACCGTACAACTTTGCCCGAAACCCAACGGGCTTACGCCGCCCTATTACCCAATGCTCAATTTCACCTAATCGAGCGAGCCGGACATACGGTGCAGGTCGAAAAGGCCGGGGAATTTAACCGCACCCTGGCAGCTTTTCTGGAAGGACTGAGGACTGAGGTAGGGATTTACGATTGGAACAAGATAGCCAGCCCCCGGAGGGCGGGGTAGTCGCGCCGAGTCTGAATAGATAGTTACAATTTGCGATTTGCGATTTGCGATTTTTGATATGAAACCTAATTAGCAGAAACTTGCCGTCGAAAATGGTACAATATAAAAAAGCCTGACTTAGGATCGGCACTTGTGAAGATATTATTAAAATCATAATTATAGCAAGAAGCGAGGTTTTGAGCGATGAGTATGAACCAGGAACAAGGCGGTCAGCCCAAGCCTTTGAGCAAAGTTCAAAAACGATTACTTTTTATTATCCAGCGCCAGCCCGGTCTGCTTACCAATTTCGATTTACTAAACCTGAATGTCCGATTGGGTGGTGAAAAGGAAATCGAACTCGGTCTGACCGGACTGGAAGAAGCTGGACTAATTCGCCGCACCGATAAGCGCAAATGGCAGCCCACCGAGCGCGGCGCACAATTGATTATCCCTAAAGACCAACTCAGCAGGTAGTGGTCAGTGGTCGGTGATCAGTGGTCAGAGGAATGCAGTACTCAGTACAGAGTGCTGCGTTCTCTAATCATAAATCGCGGCCTCGCCCCCGTTGGGGGTAAATCGCAAATCGTAAATTTCTGACCACTGCTAACTACCCTCTCAGCGCCTTCAGCACCCGCTCCGGGGTGGCGGGAATTTCGGTAAGGCGCATCCCGGTTGCATCGAAGACCGCATTGGCAATCGCGCCGCCGCCAGGGACAATCGGTGGCTCGCCGACCCCTCTAGCCCCAAATGGCCCGGTATCCGACCCGACCTCAACCAACTTGACATCAATATTCGGAACTTGCGCGGCAGTTTGCAGAGCGTAGTCCATCAAGCTACCACTGATTAACGTGCCGCTTTCGTCATAAACCATCTGCTCATAGAGCGCCCAGCCCAGACCTTGCACTACTCCACCATGAATCTGGCCTTTGACCTCGCCCGGATTAATCGCAAACCCGACATCCTGCACCGCCACATAATCCAGTACCGCCACTTCGCCGGTCTCCTGGTCTACTTTGACGCGGGCCAGGTGCGCCGCAAAACCGGGAGCTTGCTGGGTCTGGGCGCTCGACCCATTGCCCAAGACCGGGGCATAGCGTCCACCAAAGCTCATGGACTTAGCCGCAATCGTAATCAGGTCTATCGAGCGCGAGGGCAACCCCTTGATACTAGCCTTCCCGTCTTTCAACTCGATGTCGTCAGTGCTGGCTTCCAGTTCGGTAGCCGCAATTTGCTTGACCTGTTCGCGGGCTGCTTCCGCCGCATGCATCACCGCCGCGCCGACGGTATACAGCGTCTTGCTCCCGCCGCTCGCTCCGGCATAGGGGGCGCTATCGGTATCAGACAGCACTATCGTGACCTTTTCGGAGGGCAGGCCCAACACTTCCGCCGCAATCGAGCGCAGGCTGGTGCTGACTCCCGAAATATCGCTGACCCCAACCGTCAGGGTGAAATTGCCGTCGTGGTCGAGGCGACACAAAGCCGAGGCCGGTTCGAGACCCCCGCCCCACCCGCCAACCGCAATCCCGACTCCTTCGCCCGGCCCTTTCTGGGCGCGGTTCTGATAGAGCGGGTGCTGTTGCAGGGTTTCCAGACATTCCTTGAGGCCAATGACCGGCCAGGGGCGGTCATTATGGGTCATATCACCCTTGACCACGCAATTCTTGAGGCGGAACTCCAGCGGGTCAATCCCTAGCTGATGGGCCAGGTCGTCCACCGCCGATTCTGCCGCAAAGTGAACCTGGGGCGTGCCAGGAGCGCGGTAAGCCCCGGCATTGACCCGGTTGGTCAGCACTTCGTAAGCTTCGATGTCAAAATTAGGGATGCGATAGGTGAAGCCGAGCATACTGGCGGCCCAGAACGGTGAGCCGGGGTAAATCCCGCTATCAAAAGTCACCTTGCCTTTGAGGGCGCAAATCGTCCCATCGGCCTTTGCGCCCATCTTGACCTCAATAATCCCGTCCGGGGCGGGGTTGGTCGCCAGCAAGTCTTCCATGCGATAGAGCGCCAGCCGCACCGGGCGACCCGCCAACTTTGCCAGGGCCGCCGCCAGGGGTTCAATCAGGACGAATTTGCCGCCAAACGCCCCGCCGACGGTCATAGTCACTACCCTGACCTTACTGAGCGGTATCCCCAGCGCCTCAGCGACGGCGGTACGACATTGAAAAGCCGCCTGGGTGCTGGTGTAGACCGTCAAGCCGCCCAACGGGTCGGGCGCAACCGTCACGGCCTGTGGTTCGATATAGCTTTGATGTACCATCGGCACAGTATAAGTGCGCTCCGAGATAGCCGCCGCCTCTTTGAAAGCGGCCTCGACATCGCCCCGCTTGAGGTGCATATTGTTCGAGATATTGCCCGGCATTTTGGGCTGATTGTCCGAACTACCGGGGGCTGCTGCCGAGTGCATCTGGGCATCCTCGTCCGCCCCGTGCGAAGGTCGCCGCTGGACTAAGGGGGCATCGGCTTTCATGGCATCAATAATATTGGTCGCCGCCGGAAGTATTTCATAATCAATTTCGACCAGCGCCACCCCGTCCAGGGCCGCTGCTTCGCTTTCGCCCAGCACCACCGCTACCGGCTGTCCGTAAAAATAAACTTCGTCTTTTGCCAGAGGAGTGCGGCGACGCGATTCGGAGGCTGCCGGTATCATCGGCAAATCCGCCGCCGTCACCACCCGCACGACCCCCGGTACTTTCAGGGCCGCTTCGATATTAATATTTTTGATCCGAGCGTGAGCATGCAAGCTGAGAATAGGCCGAGCGTGCAGCAGGCCGGGCAGGTTCAGGTCGGCGGCATAGCGGGCCTGTCCACTCACCTTTTCTGGGCCGTCCACCCGCTTGACATCGTGACCGATAGTGGTATAACCGTTAGAATTTTCCTCAATTTTGTTGTCTAACAAAGGTCTGTTCCTTTCTGAATAGGGTTTAAATCAGGGTTTATGAAAAACGAGCTAATTTGAGAAAGATAGGGTTTCGTGTGGTTATTTTATAAAACTTCTTCGTTCCCAACCTGGCTATATGCTAAACCTCAAAAGCCACTTAGTCAATCCTAATCGCCTTGACAATCCCGCCGCTCTGACCGACAATATCGGCTGAATGAGCAAAATCTAAAATCGAATATCTAAAATCGAATATCTAAGGTCTAAGGTCAGAGAAATTCAGAACTGAAGACCGAATTTAGCAATTATAAATTGTGGCCTCGCTCTCGTTGGGGGTAAATTGTAAATTTCTGATCTTAGATTTTTGATTTTAGATTACCCATCAAGCTGACAGGAAAAGAAAACCTATGACCGAACTTCCCCCCCTGGTAGACGAGGCGAAGCTGGCTCGTTATCTGGCTGAACAGTTGCCAGGGCTACACGCGGATGTACCATTGACCGTCGAGCGGATTGCAGGTGGTCATTCCAACGAAACTTTTATTATTCGGCGCGGGCCGGACGAAAATTGGGTCTTGCGCCGTCCGCCGCGTGGCCCACTTTTGCCAACCGCCCACGATGTGGGCCGCGAATATGCACTTATTAGCGCCCTGCTTCAGACCAATGTCCCGGTGCCGCGCCCGCTGCTGCATTGCACCGATGAAAGTGTTTTGGGCGCACCTTTCTATCTGATGGACTTTGTAAATGGCCTGGTGACACGGGCTACCGTCGCCCCGGCGTTCGATAATCCCGCCGGACGCGCCGCCTTAGCCGAGGAATTGATTCAAGTCCTGGTCAAGTTGCACACGGTAGACTGGCGGGCGGTGGGCCTGGACAAGATGGGGCGACCTGAAGGCTATCTGGAGCGGCAGCTAAAACGCTGGAACGGACAACTGGACAAATCGCGTCAGCGCGAAATTCCTGAACTGGACGCGGTAGGGGTCTGGCTGCGCGAGCATCTGCCCGCCTCGCCCGCCGCTACCGTCGTTCACGGTGATTATCGGATTGATAATGTGTTGTTCGCCCCTCAGCCGCCCGCCAGAATCCTGGCGGTGCTGGATTGGGAATTGGCAACGATTGGCGACCCGCTGGCCGACCTGGGCTATCTGCTTTCGCACTGGCGCGAGGTCGGCGACCCCCCGACGGCGGTAGTCTCGGAACTAGCAGATGTAACTACGCTGGCGGGTTTTCCGACCCGCGCTCAGGTCGCCGCCCGCTACGCTGAATTGAGCGGACGACAAGTCGGTAGTCTGGCATGGTACGAGGCCCTGGCAATCTGGAAGCTGGCGATTTTGCTGGAAGGCAACTACAATCGCTATAAGGCCGGGACAACCGACGACCATTTTTATGCCTCGCTGGAAACCGGCGTACCTGAGTTGGCGCGTCGGGCGTTGAGAGTATGCCACTCGGCGGACTGATTATTAAAGAATAGAAAGAGCCTGGTAATGTCCGGTCTGGAAAAACCCGTCTTAAACCCGTTGTTGAGCCGCAAGAGTGGCGCAACCGAAATTTACCTGATTCGGCATGGTGATGCGCTGCCGGAGGCAGACCGGGCGATTCCCGGCGCAGGCTACGACAACCAGCCTCTCAGTCGCTTAGGGCAAAGTCAGGCGTTGGCGTTGGGGCGCTGGCTGAGTGGAGTCGGCTTCGAGGCGCTCTATAGCAGCCCATTGCGACGCTGCACCGAAACCGCTGCCCCGCTCGCTCAATTATTAGACCTGCCGGTTAATATTGAGCAGAATTTGCGAGAAGTGCGGTTAGGGTTGGACATCGGCGGCCCGGCGACAGATGCCGACTCTGGTGCGACCTCCGAGGCCCTCCGCACCCGTATGGCAGCGGTTATCCAGCGGGTAGGACAGGAAGGCAAGTGGTCCGCCATCCCCGGCAGCGAGGCCAGCGCTCCTTTCCGCCGCCGGGTAATCGAGATTGTGCATGAGTTAGCGGCCCGCCATCCGGCGCAACGGTTGGCGGTGTTTTCGCATGGCGGCTTTATCAACGCCTATGCCGCCGAAGTGCTGGGGCTGGAACGCGATTTCTTTTTCCCGATTCACAATACTTCGGTCAGTATCATTCGCTGTTTGGGCTGGGAAAGCAGCATCTTTTCGCTCAACGATACCGCTCATTTTCGGGTCGGAGAAATAGATTTGCAAGAGCTTTAGGGTGATATTTTACTATCAGACCAAAACCTCTTCACGAGTTTCACCGGGCGTGACCGTAATTTCTTCTTCGGGCAAAACCTCAGTATCCTTGTCGCGGAAGCTGTAGTAAAAGACCGCAATCGAACTGATATAACAGCCAATCATCAGGCCAAACAACAGATTAAAGCCTGCCATCTGTCCGATTGAGCCACGCACATAGCCACTGAACATGCTGCCTAGCCCGCGTGACAAATTATTGGAAACCGAAAGAATGGCGCTGGCAGTGGCCCGCTCGTCCTGAGCTACCTGCTCCTGCACAAAGACCTGATAGACCGGGTTAGAGGCCTGCATCAAAGCCCCTCGAATATACAGCGCGATAGCTGCCATCCAGAAGAACGGCCCAAACCCCAGCAGTACCAAAAATGGCAGCGAAAGCCCCTGGAATATCACTACCGAGCGCACTTTGCCAAAGCGCCGGGCCAGCAAAGGCTGGATAAAAATTGCCAGCGTCGTACCCAGTTCCGCGAACCCGAATAACAACCCCAAAGCCTCATAATCTACCTGGAATTTGGTGTTGACGAAAATATTCAAGAAAGGTATTGTCATCCCCGCTCCCAGCCCTAGCAGTACCTCCGGGATGACCAGCTTGAAAGCCAAACCGGGGTCACGCAGCAAAAAGCGGCGCTTCGGTTTCGGTACCGAACCGAGCGGGGCAACCACTACCGGGCGCAAACGAGGTTGCTCGGTCAGCAACATTAATGGTATCAGCGATAGCATCAGACTGACCCCCGCCGTCAGCAAGGTCGCCCGCAGTGCTTCAAGGCTGTGGGGCGCAACACCCATCCAGCCCGCATAAATCCCCGGCAAGAAACCGCCGATAATGCTGCCAAAAAAATTGGTCAGGGTGCTAAGGGCGAATTGCAGACTGAAAAGCTGGGTGCGCTCTTCCGGGCGGCTGTTCTCGGCCATGAACGGCGCGGCCAGCGTCCAATTCATGACCACCCCAAAACTGGAAAGGGTCAAGGCCAGGGTCAACAGCCCCAGATTATCAAATAAGCTGAAAGCGACAAAGCCCATACAATCCAGTAACGTTCCGGCAATCAGTAGGGGCTTGAGACGCATTCGGTCTCCCAAATAACCGATGGGAATGGAAAATAGCACCCCACCCAGCGCTGGAATTGCGTTCAAGAGGCCTATCGTAGTTTCATCGTAGTGCAGGCTGATTAAGTAAAAATTGAAATAAAGCAAAAATCCCGCAAACGAAAAGCCGCTAAAGAAGAACGACAAAAGATATAGCCGGGCGTTGCGGTTGAAGCGGGTATATTCGCGGGCATAAGATTTGGTGGCTTTCCACAATTTAGGTAGCACGTTATTACCTTTCGTCTTTCATCTTTTAACGATTACTGCTATGATACCCCTGATTTAATCAAACTAACCTAAACGGTTAGCTGGTTATATCATATATTAGACCAAATCCGCCGATTTATCATCCGTCGAAAGACCTATTTTTACGGAGGTCAGGGGACGGGGGTCGGGGAAAATGCGGGTCTGAATTTTGAGTCTTGAATTTTGAATTGTAACAATTCAGCTCAGACAACCAACCAGCGCCGCCCTACCCCAATTCCGTTAGAGCTAACTCTCCGGGTTGGCCTTTGACTCCTTATCAGATTTCAGATTTCAGATTTCAGATTTTAGATTTTAGATTTTAGATTTTAGATTTTAGATTTTAGATTTTAGATTTTAGATTTTAGGAAATCACTAATTATGACCCAACCCTCAGTCCTCAGTCCTCAGTCCTGGTCTTCGGCGCAACCGGCTATACCGGGCGGTTGGTGGTGCAAGAGCTAAAGCGATTGTCCCGGCCTTTCGTCATAGCAGGCCGTGACCGCACCAGATTGGAAGCCTTACACAAAGAATTGGGGTTGAGCCAGAGCGTGCCACTTCGAGTGGCTGACCCTCTGCAACCCGACAGCCTGGCGGGGCTTTTTGGGCCAGAAGTGGGCGTAATCATCAATTGCGTCGGGCCTTTCACCCGATTTGGTGAGCCAGTGGTAAAGGCCGCGATTATGGCGGGTGTCCCTTACCTTGATATTACTGGCGAGCAAGGTTATCTGGCCCGGATAATCTCGCTTTATGACGAAGCGGCCCGGCAAAACGGGACAGTAGTCGTCCCGGCTTGCGGGGTCGAATATGCCCTCACCAATTGGGCCGCGACCCTGGCTGCCGAGGGGCTTGAGCCGCTGGAAGAAATCTGGACAGCGACGGCAGTTCAGGCTGTTAGGGCCAGTCGGGGAACGCAACTTTCGCTGTTCGAGGCGCTGGGGCAACCGGGGATTAGCTGGCAGGACGGCAAACGGGCTTACAAAGTGGCGGGTTCGTCCCGACGGCTAGTAGATTTTCCTGCGCCCTTCGGGTCGAGGTGGGCAGTCTGGACTCCTTTTGGTGAAACCGTAACCCTGCCGCGCTACCTTCCGGTCAAGAACGTCAATAGCTATCTGGCAGTCGGCGGCTTGGTGGCGACTGCACTGGGCCTTTTTTCGCCGCTGTTGCCAGTATTAAGCAAAATCGGCGGGGCTTTAGTAAAGCCAATGGCCCGCAGCCCCAAACCAGAAACTGCCGAAAAATCGCGCTGGGCGGTAATGGCCGAGGCCCGGTCTGCCACCCGACGGCAGACGGTCACGCTGGAAGGCCGCAATGTCTATCAACTGACCGCCAATATTACAACCTGGGCCGCAATGCAGATGCTTGAACCGGGCTTTAAGACCAAAGCGGGCGGGATACTCGGCCCGGCCCAGGCTTTCGACTCCAGGGCTGCCCTGGATTATTTAGGGCAATTTGGGGTCAGTTACCGAATTACTTCTGAAAGTTAAGCCGATGAACCGCTTTTTTGTCGAGCCGGAAATACTAGCCGCCGGGCCGGAAATAGCCTTAGCGGGCGAACTGGCCCACCAGTTGAGCCGGGTTTTGCGACTTGGGCCAGGGGCGCGGATTATCTTGCTGGATGGGCAGGGCGCGGAATACGAAGTAGAGCTGACGGCTTTCGGGCGGCAAGGTAAGGGCGAAACTGTTACCGGGCGGATTCTAGCAAAACACTCGGCCGGCGGTGAACCGAAATTGCGGGTGACGCTCTATCAGGCTTTGCTGAAAGGCGAAAAGTTTGATTACGTTTTGCAAAAAGGGACGGAAGTAGGGGTGGCGGCCTTTGTGCCAATCCTGACCGAGCGAGTTATCGGGCAATCCGCTCGCCCGGAACGCTGGCGCAAAATTATCCGCGAAGCAGCGGAGCAGTCCCGGCGCGGTCTTTTGCCAAAATTAGTGGACACGCCCTTAGCTTTTAGCCAGGCCTTAGACCAGCTAAAGAACCGACCTCAAACCGCACTCATGGCCTGGGAAGAAGAACCCGAATACAATCTTCATCAACTGCCTCCCAATGTAACTGAATTGGCCCTATTTATCGGGCCAGAGGGAGGCTTTTCATCCGCCGAAGCAGAGCAGGCCCGCGCCGCCGGTGTACAAACTATCACCCTCGGCCCACGTATTCTACGAGCTGAAACCGCCGGGCCAATCGCTACCGCCCTGGCACTCTATCAGGCAGGAGACATTTAGAGATGACCGCTAAAATCAGGCTGACAATTCTAATCGGCGGAGGCGGACGACTGCCGGCCCTCTATGCCCGCGCTCAGGCGGCGGATTTTCCGGCGGAAATCGCTTTGGTAGTGAGCTATAAAAAAGCGTCACCGGGTCTGGATTGGGCCACTGAACGCGGAATAGCCGCCAGGTCTTTCCCCTGGTCGCCCTGGAAAACTGCCAGACACAGTCGGGCCGACTACGATATGGCTTTGGCCGGCCTTTTGCAAGAACACGGCATCCAGCTAGTAGTTTTGGCGGGGTGGATGCGCTTGCTCAGTCCGGCTTTTCTGAACCACTTCCCCAATCGAGTGATAAATTTGCATCCGGCTCTCCTGACCGAAACTTTTGACCCCTATCTTACCCTCGACGACGGACGGACTATCCCGGTCTTTCGCGGGCATCAGGCGATTGAAGATGCTCTGGCTGCCGGGGTGGATACTACCGGCTGCACGGTGCATTATGTCACGCCCTTGATGGATGCCGGGCCAATATTACTACGTCGGGAAGTCTCGATACAGCCCGGCGACACTCCCGAAACCCTGGGCGCTCGTATCCACCTGGTCGAGGATGAGTTACTACCCCAGGCAGTCGAGATAGCTTGTAAGCATCTGGATGACCAAGATTGACCTAGCCTGACATTGCAATTGTTGTAATTGTAATATAAAATAAGCCCAATCGAAAGCGTTTACTCCCAGATTTCGATAAAGAAAAGAGGAAAGTAATGTATAAAACACGTAATGTCGTTGATATATTAGTACGAAGCCCGCAAGGGCGACCAATTGCGATTGCTGAGGTAAAAAACTGGGCTGACCTTGACCGCGAAGTAGCCTCCGAATTGTTGGATATATTACTCGATGCTGAATTAAAGTTGGAGACTCCTGTTCCCTACCTAATGATTGTTTCGCAAACTGTCGGGTTTTTGTGGGTAAAACCGAAAGTCGGCGATTTGCCAATTCTCGAATTTTCGATGCAAGAGGTTATTCCTCGTTACGAGGCCGATGGTCATAATTTAGTAAATCCTACTGACAGCCACTTACAGCTTGTAATCCTGAAATGGTTCACCGACCTTGCCTGGCTAACCGAAGAATCAACGACAATAGCGGAAAAGCAATTAGCACAAACCGGGTTTATTGAGGCAATTCGGGAGGCCTTGATTCTCATTGAGGTTCAGGTTTAATGCTGGTATACATTGAATCTAACTTCGTACTTGAAATTGCTTTACAGCAAGAAGAAGCCAATGCCGCCCTTGAAATTTTAGCTTTGGCTGAAACTTCTAAAATTACCCTTGCTATTCCTATTTTTGCATTAATTGAACCTTTCTGGAGCTTATCTTTCCGTCTCAAAGAACGCAAGGAACTGATTAATACTTTAAATACTCAGTTAAACCAATTTAAAAGGTCGAGATTACATCAAAATCTGGCATCAACTCTCGATCCTCTAGTCAATGAAATTGATGATATTGGAAACAAGGAGAATTCGTCCCTGGAACAAATTGTCCGACGCTTACTTCTAACAAGCAAATTACTTGAAACCACTAAACTTGCTTTTGAGCAAGCAATTAATTATCAAAACCTGTTTAAGCTACAAGATGCGGTTATATATTCAACTATTTTAAGTGACATTCAGCAGCAAGTTCAGCTCGAACCAAAATATTTTATTACTAGAGACGAAATTTTTAAAAAGCCTAAAATCAAAGCAGAACTAAAGCAAAACAATTGCGACCATATTTTTAAGTTTGAACATGGCCTCGAACGAATCCAAAACCAACTGAAGCAACCGTGATGACGAAAAAAGATATATTGATTGTCGGCGGCGGGGGGCGTGAACACGCTTTGGGAATGGCCCTCGCTCGCTCGGCGGGAGTCGGGAAGCTGATTTTTGCGCCGGGCAATGCCGGAACTGTGCGTTTGCCCCAGGCTGAAAATGTAGCGGTCTTTGCCGAAGATGTGGGCGGACTGGTCGAGCTGGCGTTAGAACGCCGTCCGGGACTGGTAGTGGTCGGGCCAGAAGTGCCACTGGCGGAAGGGTTGGCGGATAGATTGCGGGCCGAAAGGCTGGCGGTCTTTGGGCCGGGGGCGGCAGGGGCGCGACTGGAAGCCAGTAAAAGCTGGGCCAAAGACTTTATGCAGCGCCACGCAATTCCGACTGCCGCCCAGACTACCTTTGAGGCGCTTGAACCGGCCCTGGCCTATCTGGAACACCAACCCGGTCCGTATGTGGTTAAAGCCGATGGGCTGGCGGCGGGCAAGGGCGTGCTGGTTACTACTGACCGACGCGAGGCCGGGGAGTTCGTCCGGGAGGCTTTGGGCGGGAAGCTTTTTGGGGCTTCCGGCAACCTCATCCTGATTGAAGAGTTTATGAGCGGCCCAGAGGTCTCGCTTTTGGCTCTTTGCGATACGGTTTCGGGGGTAATTATCCCGCTTGAACCAGCCTGCGATTACAAACGGGCCTTCGAGGGCGATAGCGGCCCAAATACCGGCGGGATGGGCGCGTATTCGCCACCCGGTTTTATGACCTCATTACTACGCCAGCAAATTTACGACACCATTCTAAAACCTACTCTCGATGGTCTGATAGCCGAAGATATTGATTATCGCGGCATAGTTTATGCCGGGCTGATGATTACTGCCGACGGCCCAAAAGTAATTGAGTATAACTGTCGGTTTGGCGACCCTGAAACCCAGGTTTTAATGCCACGCCTGCGCTCGGATTTGCTGGAATTACTCAGCCTGACCGCCGAGGGTCGGCTGGCGACTGCTCCGAACCTAGAATGGCAACCCGGCGCAAGTGTGGGAGTAGTGCTGGCGGCGGACGGCTACCCCGGCCCGTATCGGCGAGGTGAGGTGGCCTACGGTCTGGATATTTTCGATACTAATAATAGTAATCAAGAAATATTTTTGTTTCACGCCGGGACAACCTTGGATGAGCAGGAGCAGGTCATAACCAGTGGCGGGCGGGTTTTTAATCTGGTAGCGATTGGTGAGAATATAGCAACCGCCCGGCAACGGGTGTATAATGCGTTGGCAAAAGGGCAATTTGGCTTCCCGAACATGCGCTATCGGGCTGACATCGCCGCCAGAGAAGAATAAGAGCGCCGATCAACCGAAAAGCGGCGGAGGTAATTTGGACGACAATATTAGCGATAACCCCGACGAAAACCTAGTTGATGAAAAAAAACCGCAGGACGAATGCGGGGTTTTTGGTATCACCAGCCAGCAGCGCCAGGTGTCGCGGATTATCCATTTCGGGCTGTACGCTTTGCAGCATCGCGGGCAGGAAAGCGCGGGCATGGCAATTTGGGATGGCACTGACCTGAATGTCCGCAAAGGGATGGGCTTGATTTCGGATGTTTTTGATGACCGCAACCTGGACGGTCTAAAGGGCCAGCGCGGGGTCGGGCATGTGCGCTACAGTACTACCGGCAGCAGTCTGCTGGCAAATGCCGGGCCTTTCGAGGTCGAAAGCGAGCATGGCTTTGTGGTAGTCGCCCATAATGGCAATGTGGTCAATGCCGGAGAGTTGCGCGAAGAATTGAGACAGGAAGGTGTGCGCCTGACTGCCACCACCGATAGCGAAGTCATAACCCATGTGCTGGCCCGTGCGCCAGGAGCAAATTGGGCCGAGCGATTGCAAAACGGCGCCAGCCGTCTGCGAGGGGCGTTTAGCCTGGCGGTTCTGACCTCCCAAAGCTTGTTTGCGATGCGCGACCCGTATGGGATTCGCCCGCTCTGTCTGGGCCAGCTAATAGATGGGGATGGCTGGGTGGTCGCCAGCGAAACCTGCGCCTTGGACACTATCGGGGCGGCCTACGAGCGGGAAGTCAGGCCAGGCGAGATTGTCGAACTTAACCCCGCCGGATACCGCACCATCGGCAATATTCCGCGCTGGGCCTCAACTGAATATCACCGGGCGCTGTGTGCCGCCGAACTATTCTATATCGCCCGGCCTGATAGCGTGATTGCCGATCAATCGGTTTACCTCATCCGCGAAAATCTGGGGCGCTATCTTTCCAAAGAGCATCCGGTCGAGGCTGACCTAGTTATCGGAGTGCCGGATAGCGGGATTCCCGCCGCCACTGGCTATGCCCAGCAAAGTGGCTTGCCCTATCGGGAAGGGCTTATCAAAAATCGCTATATCGGGCGCACTTTTATCCAACCCGACCAGCAGATGCGCCGTCGCAGCGTTCAGCTCAAACTCAATCCGCTCCGCCCCATGCTGGAAGGCAAAAGGGTTATAGTAGTAGATGATTCGATTGTACGCGGCAACACTACCAAAGGGATTGTACGGATGCTGCGGACTGTCGGTGGAGCTAAAGAAGTCCATCTGCGGATTAGTTCCCCCCTGATAAAGCATCCTTGCGTTTTGGGAGTAGACACCGGCACTTATGACGAACTGATTGCCCATAATATGACCGTCGAGCAAATCCGGGAGTATGTAGATGCCAACTCGCTGGGTTTTCTGTCAGTCGAGAACTTTACCGAAGCAGCAGGTCTACCACCTAATAATGTCTGTCTAGCCTGTTTTAACGGACGCTATCCAGTAGATTTCAAGTACGTCCCAGGTGGCGCAAAGCTGGCCCTGGAAACCAGTATGTAAAGAAAGTGGTCAGTGGTCAGGAAAAGGCAGGACTGAGGACTGAGGTTTGCAAGACGGAAGACGGAGGAAATTGGGGTGATAGGTGGCATTTTAACTCAAAACTCAAAATTACCCTACTGACCACTGACCACTTTTTTAGGAGAGCAAAATGGAGCGACAGGCGGACGCAATTGTAATCGGGGCGGGAGTGATTGGCTGTAGTATCGCCTTTCACCTAGCGAAAGCCGGGGCAGGTAAAGTATTGCTGCTCGACAAAAATGGGGTGGCGGCGGGCAACAGCGCCAAAAGTGGGGCGCTGATACGGATGCACTATACCGATGAACCGCAGGTAAAGCTGGCCCTGGCCGGGTTGCAATATTTCCAGCATTGGAGCGATATGGTCGGCGGGCCGGGTGGGGAAGCGGGTTTTACGGAAACCGGCTTTATTTACCTGGTAGGCCAAAATAACGCCGAGCGGCTACGCCAGAATGTAGCGATGCAGCGCCGCCTCGGAGTGGACACCCGTGAACTCAGCCTGGAAGATGTGCGCGAAATTCAGCTGGGCATGGCGATTGAGAATGTGGCAGCGGTCTGCTACGAACCGCATAGCGGCTATGCCGACCCGGTAGCCACCACCCAGGCTTTGGCACGAGCGGCCCAGCGGCACGGGGTGGAAATCGAGAGCGGAATATTGGTCGAAAAATTGGTGGTCAAGGGCGGGCGAGTGGTCGGGCTGGAAACCAATCAGGGGCTTTTTGAAGCCCCCCTCATCGTGGCGGCTATCGGCCCATGGAGCGGACGACTGCTTGGCCCGGTGGGAATCGAATTACCGATAAAACCGCACCGCGCCCAGCTTGCCTTTTTTGACCGACCTGCCGCCCTGGACAATAAGCTGACTTATGTTGACCTGGCGAACTGGCTCTATGGGCGGCGCACTAATGATGGGGCGGTGCTGGCTGGCTCAAGCGGCTTTGCTTTTCCTGATAGCGCCCAAAATGAGGCGACCACCCCGGCGATCACTGACCAATGGGGCGGGCAGAGCGACCCGGACGAGGGCCTTGACCCCGATAATTACAAGGAAACTACCGACCCCGAATACATCGAATACACCCGCAAGCTGCTCGAAAACCGCTTTCCGGCCCTGCATAATTCAACTTTCCGGCGCGGGCATGCCGGTATCTATGATATGACCCCCGATACCCGGCCCATCCTGGGCGCGACCCCGTTACAAGGGTTGTATATTGCGGCGGGCTTTAGCGGGCAGGGCTTTAAGATAGCTCCGGCGGTAGGGCTGGCCCTTTCGCAATTGATTATAGATGGCAAAACCCGCCCTGACCTCGACTTGCAGCCTTTCCGCCTGAGCCGCTTTGCCGAAAATCAGCCGCTTCACGGGGAGTGGGAATATATTTAAAGGAGTATATTTAATACGGGAGGGGGAGATGACTCTAGCCGAAGTTCTTCAAGAATTGGAAGCCAGTGGAACGGAGCAAACCCAGAAGACTTACAAACGGCACGGCGCGGGTGACAATCTATATGGGGTGAGCTATGCCAGTTTTGGCAAGTTGCAGAAAAAGATTAAGGTTAATCAACCTTTAGCCGAACAATTGTGGGCCACTGGCAACTATGATGCCCGGATTCTGGCGACAATGATAGCCGACCCCCAGGCTATCTCCGAGGAGTTGCTGGAAGCCTGGGTTCACGACCTTTATAACTACAGCCTGGCGGACGCGCTTAGTTCGCTGGTTTCCCGTACTGCCTATGCCCAACCCAAAATGGAGCAGTGGACTCAATCCTCCGAAGAATGGGTCGGGCGCACTGGTTGGTTGGGGCTGGCGAACCTTGCCATGCAGAACCAGGATTTGCCGGACGGTTACTTTGAACCATATCTCGACCTTATACGGCAGGAAATCCACACCCGCAAAAACTATATCAGACACTCGATGAATACCGCCCTGATAGCGATTGGCGCTCGTACCAGCGTTCTGGAACAAAAAGCCTTGACCGTAGCCGCCCAGATTGGCAAAGTCGTGGTAAATCACGGTGATACTGGTTGCAAAACCCCCGATGCGGCGGCCTATATTCTGAAAACCAACCAGCGCAAGCAAGCCAAAGCTAAAAAAGCCTAAAACCAGCATAAAACAGGAGACGAATGGCCCAGGCGCTAGGAGTTGAGCAGGAAAACCAGGCAGTTAAAAAACCAGTTTTGGGGCGCTGGGGTGGGCCGCTGTTATGGTTGGGGCTTTATCTGGCGGCCTTCTTTTTATTCAGCTTCCCGGTGCGCCCTTTGGCTTATGAAGCCTACGAAGTCACCCTGAACCGCCGCGATAACTACAAGAGTTTTTATGACCCGGAGCGCGATGCTGCCGGGAATAGCTATGCCTGGACGCGCCCGGAAGCCACTCTGTATTTTGGGGATGTGCCGCGCTATGCCCCCTTGCGCTTTGAAATCCGCCTGAACTTGAGCCGTCCGCCTGGGCTGCCTCCTGCCGAAATCGAACTGAGCGAAGTGCGGTCAGGTCAGCACGTCCCCATTGGGATAATTCGGCCCGACCCGACCCGACCCGGTTTTCAGGACTACGAATTTACGATTGAACCTTGCCTCGCCTGTCAGGTCAGCACCGAAATCGAGCTAAAGAGCAACTGGTTTCGAGTTCCCGGTGATGCGCGAGCGCTAGGAGTGATTGTCGGTAATTATTCGCTGGAACTGGGCCTGGGACACTGGCGCTACATGCTCTGGCCTCAGCCCTACTTGCTGGTAGTCTTGCTACTAGGTTTGGGATTAGTCGCCTGGTTTAATCAGCTTAATATGGGCCGCTATATTGGTATTTTGCTCTTGTTGCCAGTCGCCTTTTATTTAGCAGTATTTCAGACCTACCTGATTGACGATTGGCTATGGCTTTCGATATATACCGCCGGGTTGGGCCTGACCGCGCTCGGCTGGGCCAGATTCGGGGGTAAGGCCGGACAAACCCGCAAATGGTGGCTTCTGACGGGGACTGGCTTTTTTGTGGCCTTTATGTGTGTCTCGCCTGCCAGCGCCACCGACATGAAGCTATTTTTATTATGGGTGGACGACCTGGGCCGCAACCCCAGCGGGCCATTTGATATTTACCGCAACTCGCCGCGCCTCGATTACTTACCCCTGATTGTCTATCTCTTGTGGCCTTACCGGATTGTAACCGGCTGGTTTGGCGCATCCGGCAGCGTGGCCGTCCTAAAAGTCTTTTACTCCTTGCCGATTATCCTGACGGTCTGGCTGGTCTGGAGCTATTTACACCAAAGCGGCTTTTTCAGGTTCAAGCCACAGCTGTCTTACATCCAGCCTTCACTAGATGTGAAAAGCTGGGATTGGCGGGCGCTGGGGCTACTGGCTTTTAGTATGACTATGGTCTTTGATGCGGCAGTCTGGGGGCAGACCGACGCGATTATGGGGCTGATGCTGGCGGCAACCCTCTTGTTTATCAATCAGCGTTGGCTCTATCCCACCGGGATTATGCTGGGGCTGGACGTAATTTTTAAGCCGCAAGCCTGGTTTGTCGCTCCGTTTTTGGCTTTTTTGCTCTTACTGCGGTTCGGCTGGAAACGGGGCATATTGGCAGGGCTGGCGGGCGGAGCGGTAGCCCTCTTACTTTCGGGGTTGGCTTTCGGTTTCGACCCAAAATCTTTCAGCGATTTTTGGTTTCAGCCGTCGTTGGCGGGCAACCTGGGCAAAGGCTCGTCCTACGCTTTTAATGCGGTTTATCTTTTGGGCTATGGCGAAATCGAGCCACCCATTTGGGTAGTTTTGGGCGGCTTTGGAGTGATTGCGGCTCTCTTTGGGCTACTGGCCTGGGCCACCTGGCGGCGCGAAAATCACCACCGTGACCGCTTAGACGAACTTTCGTGGGACGCGCTGGTATCGGCCTTGTTGGTCGCGGTGGTTTTTCTGTTCGCAATCAAGATGCGGGAACGCTATCTGGACTATGCCCTCTTATTTCTGGCACTTGCGACCCTGCGAGACCGCCGCCTGTTTGGGCCTTTCGCGGCTTTTAATATCCTCTCGCTGCTCAATATGCTCTCGATTTATCTGGCGGACCGCAAAGACAAAGTCCCCAACAGCTTTTTTATCTGGCGACAGGTGATGGCTGACCCGACTATGCCCTATATCGTCGCCGCCCTCTCGCTGGCGGTCTTTGGCTGGATGCTGGTTTTATTGCTGACTAGAATCAAGACTTTTTATAAAGTTTAACAATGATGGTCGCCCTTGAACAATCAGCTAAATGGCTTTAATTCAAAACTCAAAACTTAAAACTATTGTTTACCCTCGTTGCGCGATATAGACCCCAATCAAAATAAGGGTTGCGCCGATGAAGAAGTTCCAGGTAAGCGGTTCGCCACCGAGCCAGGCCACCAACACCCCTGATACTGGCTGCAAATAAAAAAGCAAGGCTACTTTGGCGGTTTGTACCCGTTTTAGCGCCCAGTTGAGTACCAAAAATCCGAAAACCGTCACCAGTAGTCCGGCATATAACAAACCGAAGATTACCGGCCCGCTCCAGACCATCGCCCGACCTGAGATAGCTACTTCAAACAGGCTAAAGGGCGCTAACCCAATTATCCCACAGATTACGGCGGCGGTGGTCACTTCCAGACCGTTAAAGCCGCGCCGGGCAAAGCTGCGGCTCATCACATTGTAGGCCGAAAAACCGAGCGTTCCCGCCAAAAAAATAAGGTCGCCCGCCACTCGCTGCCACTCGCCGGCCTTGCCACCCCCAAATAACGAAAGCGGATTAATTCCGATGACAAACAAAACCCCGGTCAGGCTGAAAATTAGACCCAGCCAGACCGTGCGGGCCGGTTTCTCGCCCAGAAAATAGGCTGCCAATAGGGTAATCGTTATCGGCTCGGTGGCGGTCAAAATAGCGATGTCGCTGGCAAGGCTCAGGTTCAAGCCCCAATTTTGGCCCAGTTGAATCACGGTGAAGCCGGTTATACCCGCCAACCCAACCCGCCACCATTCGCGGCGGGGGATATGAAAACCGCCCCGCCGGATAAAGACCAGAGGCAACATTACTATAATCGAAACTACAAAACGCAGCAGGGCAAAAGTTGCGGGCGGCATATCCGCCAGGGCCGGTTTAGTGATGGGGAAAGCCGCCCCCCAAATAATCGTGGTCAGGGCCATCAAGGGCAAGTAGGGCTGGAAAAGCCGATTACGGGTTGGCGAATCGGCGGGAGTTGCTTCGATTTCGGGCGGCTTCATGCCTCTCCCGTTCTAGTCGCGGTCAAGAGAGGTGGTCGAACTTGAGCCATTAGCACCACATCAATAAGCAGGTGCAAAACAACCAGCGTCCAAATATCGCCGGTAGCATAAAAATACAGACACCAACCCAAAACTATTAAAGCTTGAATCGGCCCAAGCAGTTTGCGGAGACGCTGCCAGCGCGGTTCGGCGGTAAAATGACGGGGCAAGGCTCGCGCCCAAAAAAACGCATGGGCCACCCCGGAGTAAAGCACAAACCCGATAAAGCCAAAGATAAAATTTACCACGCCCCAATCCGGCCCTAACAGCCAGCGCGAAGCCCCTTCCAGCAGCCGGAAAAAGCCGATAAAGGCAAAGACTTCCAGCACTCCATTGAACAGGGTAAAAATAAGCGTAGCCGATAGCGAGAAGGGCCGTCCATCCGACCGAGCGACCTTGATATAAGCCCACTCATTGAAAATGGTGATAAGTACTGCGTAGGCCAGCAAAATAGGCGCTTGCCCCCAGCCCGCCGGAATCCGCCAGCTAAAGATTTCATCGCGCAACAAAAGCAGGCCCAGCCCCAGGCAAAACAGCCAATATATCCCCAGAGCTAGATTGACCGAGCGGAAGGTTTTATCTCCCGCCCCGCGAGTGCGGTCTAGCTGTTCGCGCTGGCTGGCATCAACCGAAACTGAACTCATTAGCTTGTCCTTCCTGTTAGTCGGCTTATTTGGGACTTTCGCTCGGAAATCGAGGCAACCCCGAAAAAGTCCCGTTATTTTTGGTTTGCTGGTAGCTTTAGGCGGTTATTATTTTCAGCCCGCTTGCTGGCAAATAATTCGACTATCTTGTCCAGGATTTTTTCGGCGACTGCCGCTTTGGGCAACCGTTCCAGGCTGGTCAGGTGTCCGCCCCGTTCCAGCAACGTCACCTGATTATCGGGCTGTCCAATACTGCTGACCGCCTCGTTTGCCACAATCAAATCCAGTCCCTTGCTGTGCAGCTTCTTTTCGGCATTTTGCAATAAATCCTGGGTTTCCGCCGCAAAACCTACTTTTAGGAGACCCTCTAGCCCTTCCAGCCGCTTGAGGCCCAGCAAAATATCCGGGTTTACAGTCAGTTCGATAGTGGGGGCAAGGCCGCTTCCATCTTTTTTTATCTTTTGATTGCTGGGGCTGACCGGGCGAAAGTCGGCGACTGCTGCCGCCATAATTAAACCGTCGGCGGGCGGGGTTTCGCGCAAGGCCGCGTGCAAAGCTTCTTCCATTTCGCGGGCGCTGACTATTCCCCGAAACTGGCAGCCATAGGGCGGGTCAAGCCGTACCGGGCCGGAAATCAAGTTGACTTGCGCTCCCCGCGCCAGGGCCGCTTCCGCTAGAGCGTAGCCCATCTGCCCGCTGGAACGATTGCCAATAAAGCGCACCGGGTCAATCGCTTCCTGGGTGCCACCGGCTGTAATAACCAGCTTTTGGCCGCGCAAGTCGCCCCCTCGCCGCCCCAGCGCCAGTCGCACCGCCCCGACCAGGTGGGCCGGTTCAGCCATCCGTCCTGTTCCAATCGCCCCGGATGCCAGCATTCCAAACCCCGGCTCAATAATCTCGGCCCCGCGCTCCTTCAAAGTGCGAAGGTGTTGTTGGGTCGCGGGATGCTGGTACATATGGGTTTCCATAGCCGGGGCAAGCAGTAATGGCACTTCCGGCGGTAGTCCCAATAAAGTCGTAGTCAGCATATCATCCGCCAGACCGAGGGCCAACCGCGCCAGAATATCGCCCGTCGCCGGGGCAATCAAGGCCAGGTCAGCTTCCCGCGCCAACGAAATGTGGCCCTGGTCGTCCTGGGTCCAGCCATCCCACAAATCGGTATAGACCTTCTGGCGGGTCAAAGCCTCGAAGGTCAAAGGGGTGACAAAGCGTTGAGCCGCCGAAGTCATCAGCACCTGCACCCGCGCCCCGGCTACTGTCAAATCACGGGCCACCTGCACCACCTTATAGGCCGCAATCCCGCCCGCCACTCCCAGTATTATATTTTTATCTTGCAGATGTGTCATTTGTTTTAGCAGTGGTCAGTAAGCTAGTTTTGAGTTTTGAGTTTTGAGTTAAACTGCCAACTAATCCTCGGATTTTTCGTCTTCCGTCTTGCATTTCCTGATCACTGACCACTGACCACTCCCTCAACTGTTATTAAGAGCGTGAATTAGCCGTAGACCTTGCAAGGTCAAGTCCTGGTCTACCACGTCAATCAGGCCATCGGTTTCCTGAGCGATAATTTCCGCCAGCCCGCCGGTAGCGATTACCTTGATTTTCTGACCGATTGGCAGGGGCGTAAGGGCGGTAAGCTCATCCCGAAAACGGCTTACCAGGCCTTCTACTAACCCGATATAGCCAAACATAATCCCGGATTGCATACTGGTCGAAGGGTTGCGACCAATCGCCTGTTTGGGCGGGACTAATTCCACTCGGAAAAGGCGGCTGGCAGTCTGGAACAGCGCTTCGGCGGCAATACTGATGCCGGGCGCAATTGCCCCGCCCAGGTACTCACCCTGGCTGGACAACGCATCAAAGATAGTCGCCGTCCCAAAATCAATCAAAATCGCCGGTGCGCCATAAAAATGGAGCGCCGCCACCGAATTTACGATGCGGTCTGCCCCGACCTCTTTTGGGTTCTCATAGCGAATGGGTATCCCGGTCTTGATACCTGGCTCGACTACCAGGGCCTTTATCCCAAAATAAAGCTCCATCATTTCGCGGAAAGCGGTAGTCAGGGGGGGGACAACACTCGAAACCACCGCCGCCTGGATGGTAGTTCGGGTATAACCCTGGTGCTGTAGCAAGCTCAAGAGCATCACACCCCATTCGTCCGGCATCCGGCGGCGTTCGGTCTGTAATCGCCAACTGCCTTTCAGCTTTTCGTCCTCGAAAACTCCAACCACAATGTTGGTATTGCCGATGTCTACCGCCAGTAACACGCTGCTTCCCTTTCGGTATTGTTTAGATTTGGTAAAACCACTTGAAGGCGTATTATACACTATCCTGGTTTATTGGAGAAAATTGGGAGAAAATAGCAATAGCTAATTGTAAGCGGTTGGGAGGAATATTAATAGCCAATAATTAAGCAAATTGTAATCATTTGGTAACATATATTTCGGGGTGGGTCGCGTATAATGCAATAAGTAGATATATTTTTTTTAATAAGCAGGTGGGCTTTATAACAGCCTGGAAGTTAGATTTTAGAAGGCTGAAGCAAATGGATATGACTGTATCGAAATTAGACGAGAGTTACATTAAACAGGGAAGCTTAAGAGCTTTGTTCGAGGGCAGCGAACTGACGACAAGAAGTGATCTTTTAACCATGTTAGCTGCGATTTGGGATTTACCCTATTCAGCTTTGCCCACCCGTTATTCATTTGAGCGTTATCTGGATATGGTCAAATGGCTTCGCCAGCAACTTTACTCCACCGAAAGTGCCGAAAAGGGCTATGAGAAACTAGGACGTAATATCACCAAAGGTTTCTTTCTAGGTATGACCGGGCAGGTTCTAAAAATAACTATGAATGTAATGGGTATCCAACGCTCGGTGGGCTATTTCTTTCGGGTGGCGGGCGGGGCGCTCCCGTTTGGGGAATTTAAGGTGGTGGAGGAAAAACCGGGCTATGTCCGGGCGATTTTGTACAATGTGCCAGGTTCGCCCGAACTCATGCGGGGCATGGCTCTGGAAAGCA
This sequence comes from Chloroflexia bacterium, assembly GCA_038245615.1. Classification (GTDB taxonomy): domain Bacteria; phylum Chloroflexota; class Chloroflexia; order Chloroheliales; family Chloroheliaceae; genus 54-19. The sequence goes on from JBBRSG010000003.1 coordinate 36,713, forward strand.
TGAATATAGCTAAAGCCATCAATCCCCAGGTGGCCTACCACAAGCTTAATGCCCTTGATACCGAATTTATCGCCCGGTGGGAGAGTTGAAAATTAGTAGTTTTAGCTAATGATTTTAGCTGAATACAAAAGGGAGGAGTGTACGGTTGGTTGATTGTACACCCCTCCCTTTTGTATTCAACTTGATTACTTGCCGTAAGTAATCTTATAGATAACGTTATTGTCGTCGTCGGTTACGAAAAGGCTGCCGTCCGGCCCGACAATCGGGGCAACCGGGCGACCCCAATTGGCGGTGCTGCCGGTCAGCCAGCCGGTTGCAAAATCTTCGTAACTGACCGGGCGACCATCTTTCACCCTAACTCGCACCACCTTGTAGCCTGTCGCGGGCGAGCGATTCCACGAACCGTGAAAGCCTACAAAGACATCCCCCCTGAAATCGGCGGGGAATTGCTGGTTTTTAGGGAAATAGAAATCCAGACCAAGCGGAGCGGAGTGAGCCTGCATCGGCAAAGCGGGTGGAATGGTTTGTTTGCAGAAATCGGCATTCTTGCGTCCGTACCTGTTATCGTAGACCTGATTGGAGAAGCAGTAAGGCCAGCCATAGTTGGCATTGTCCTGGATGATGTTGATTTCTTCGGGTGGAATATTATTATTTTGGTCTACTCCATCTCCCAGGTTGTCGCGGCTGTTTTCCACCCCCCACAGTTCCCCGGTTTCAGGGTGAAACATAATACCCACCTCGTTGCGGAGACCACGCGCATAAATTCGCCCGCCCGTGCCGTCGGCGTTATATTGCAGGACCGCCGCCCGCCGCTCATCGGCTTCCTCGCACACATTACAAGACGAACCTACCGAAACATACATCTTGCCGTCCGGCCCAAACGCAATTGAGCGGGTGGTATGATTGCCACCAGTCGGTAAACCCGAAACTATAACTTCGCCTTTATTGGCTTTGGTCATCCCATTTTCGTAGGCAAACCTTTTGACGCTGTTATTATCAGCGACATACAGATACATTTGCCCACCGACAGTCTGAAATGCCAGACCGTGTGGCCCGTTTAACCCTTCGGCAAAAACCTGGGGGTCGCCCGTCGTGCCGTTGTCTTTGAGCCACATCACCCGATTTGTGCCGCGCTCAGACACAAACAGCCGTCCATCCGGGCTAATCGTCCCAAAGCGCAAGTTCGAGCCAAGCTGACTGTAAAGGCTGATGCTAAACCCTTGCGGCAATTTCAGTTTACGGGGTGTGGTAAAGTTGCCCTTTTTGAACTGGTCGGGGACTTGCAGGGTAACTTCTACCAAACCCCCGGCGGGAGCGGCGGCAGTCGGGGCTGGCCCTGCCGGATAGCTATTACCGACGGCGGGGCGAGGATTAGCCGGGGTTGCGGCTTGAGGGGCGGGAGCAGTAGTCGCAGCAGCAGTGGTGGGGGCGGCGGTTGAACGGGCAACCGTCGTGGCAGCCGCACTTGTCGCGGCGATACTCGTCGTGGCAGCCGCACTCGTTGTCGCAGCAGTCACAGCCGCATTTGTCGTTGCGGCACTGGTAGTGGCTATAGTAGTTTGAGCAACCGGGCCGGTGGTAGTCGCAACTATAACGGCAGCGTTAGTCGTGGCAGCAGTAGCCCCAGCAGGGTTCGCGGGCGCAGTGGTCGGGCTATCGCTGCCGCAGGCCGCCAGTAGCGCCGCCAGCATCAGGGTACATAAGCCTAAACTGCTCCATTTGGGCAATCTATATCTTCGAGCTTGATAATTCAAGGCTAAACTCCTCTGTAAATCTAAAATCTAAAGTCTAAAATCTAAAATCGAAGGTCGAAAGTCCAAAGTTTCCTCAATCGTCCGTTTTCCGTCTTCCGTCTTCGACAAATACTAAAGCAGGGGTATTATACCACCTTCAATATTACGTTTGAGGACAAGCCGCCCGATTTAAAGCGCCGGAACGGATTGTAAGTCAGCCTCGAATTTGCGATAATACAGCTATTCCTAACAAGTGGGATTGATTTTTAAAACCCGCTATCGGCTACTAGCTTATATTATTCCTGAAAACAAGGAGAAGTAATGGCACAGCAAATGACTTCGCCCGGTACTCCGGTCAGCCCCAAACGAAGTATCAATCCGCTGGTTAGTATGGTGAAGGACTCCAACGGTCTCGAAAAAGGGATTTACGTCCTGTTGATTTTTATTCCTATCGCTTTTGTAGCTAAGTTCGCCAATCTGGGAGCGACCGTCACTTTCTTTACGGCTTGTCTGGGAATTGTGCCACTGGCGAAAATTATGGGGACGGCTACCGAAGAGCTGGCGGTCAAGGCCGGACAGGGCATCGGCGGCTTACTCAATGCTACCTTTGGTAACGCGGTAGAGCTGATTATCGCCATCGCCGCCCTGATTGGGGCGAAAGAAAACCCAGCCCTGATTGAAGTGGTCAAGGCCAGCATCACCGGCTCAATTATCGGTAACTTGTTGTTTGTGCTGGGGCTATCGCTATTGGCAGGCGGCTGGGGACGCGATAAGCAGAATTTTAATGCCACCGCTACCAGAGCTTCCAGCACTTTGCTGACCCTCAGTGTGATTGCACTGGTGATGCCCGCCGCCTTTGCGTTCACCCTCGATACCCCAGCCAACGATGTCGCTCGAACCAGTCAGCGTAATTTGCTGGAAAATCTGAGTATCGCTGTCGCCGCGATTTTGATTGTTTCTTATGCCGCCCAACTGTTCTTTTCGCTGCGAACGCACGCCGGTCTTTTCATTGGCGAAAGCCCTGATGCTGACAACGAGGCTGACGAGCATCATAATGGCTGGAGTGTGCGCGATAGTCTTTTAGTGCTGCTGGGCGCGACAGTGCTGGTCGGCTTTATGGCGGAATTTCTGGTCGGCAGTGTCGAGGAGATGACCAAAGTTTTAGGCTGGACCGAGCTTTTCGTGGGAGTTATTGTCATTGCGGTAATTGGCAACGCCGCCGAACACTTGACGGCGGTGCTGGTGGCGATGAAAAACAAGATGGATTTAGCAATTGGGATTGCCCTGGGCAGTACCAACCAGATTGCAGCCTTTGTCGCTCCGGTACTGGTAATCCTCGGTTTTATTCTGGGCGGTAATAGCCAGCTAAACCTGGTTTTCAGCTTGTTTGAACTAATCGCAATTGTGCTGGCGGTAGCCATCGTGAATGTGGTCGCTAATGATGGCGAAAGCAATTGGCTGGAAGGGGTGCAATTGCTGGCGGCTTATATCATTATCGCCATCGCTTTCTTTTTGCATCCGCCCCTGTCCTCGAACATTCCATTACCGGGCCATTGAGGATTACGGATTTTACCCGCTCAAATTTTTGGTTAAAGGATAACTTCTCAAAAGCAGAGGTGGTTCAATGTGCTATAATTTAGAGGGTAAATCCCGCTCGCTAACTAAGAGGACAAGGTGAGTTTATGATTGAAACTTTATCAGTAATATTTGATGGGGAAGTTTTCAGACCGGAAACGCCGGTTAATTTAACACCAAATACCCGTTACGAAATTACCTTGCAGATAGAAGCCCCTCAAAACCAAAGTAATAACAATGTCAGCCTATTACACCAGCATTATAGCTTGGTGGATAAGAAAGCTGTCGAAGATTATTTAAGCCACAGCCCTGTTTTACCAGACTTTTACTCGACGCTGAAAAAATGATAAAACGGTTTTTCCCCGAAGCAGAATTAAGTCTGAAATTAACTTCGGTGGTTGAACCAGGTTATGAGAAAGGGCTTGAGCTAACCATTGGGGTAACAGGCAACAAAAACGAAGTTCAGAAGAATTTCAGGCGGTTAAAATCAGAATGGTGGTTTGGAATAGATGATTCAATTCTTGAATTGGTTTCTATTTCTATCGAACATCCTGAATTTTCAACCCAACAAGCCATACAGGGTCTAGGAGGGTTAATTGGTTCGCTCGAAGCGCTGGAAGATTGGGCGCTAGAACACGACCATTATCTATACGGCACTCCTAAACGGTTTCAGACGCAAAATAATGGCTAGAGAAAAGGTTTTTGTTGATACTGCCTTTGCTCAAGGTCTTATCAATGCACGAGACCAATATCACGAGATTTCTACCCACCTGTATCCCCGAATGTTGAAAGCCATTAAATTAGTTACAACCGAAATAGTATTGATCGAAATAGCAGATGCTTTTAGTTCCAGAGATACAAGTAAAGCTTTGGAATTTATTGAAGACCTCAGAAATTTGGGTAATACTGAGGTTATCAGCATAGATACCATTTTGTTTGAAGAAGGTTTAGAGCTTTATCGGACTCGCCCAGATAAAACTTGGGGCTTAACCGACTGTATTTCATTTGTTGTAATGCAGAATCGAAAGTTAAAGCTCGCTTTGACCACCGACCAACACTTTCTAAAAGCCGGGTTTCGCGCTTTAATGTTAGAGCTTTAATAGTAGCTTTACCCTTGACAAATTTACCGAACGATGTTAGATTATCTAACAAGCATAAGATTTGACACTAGGGAAAGAGGATTTATGGGCATCGGTGGACGGCGTGACCGCGAAAAGCAGGAACTAAAGCAGGCTATTCTAGCGGCGGCTCAAATGCTGGCGGCTAAAACGGGTTGGGCCAAAGTGACAATGCGTAAGGTCGCCGAGCAAATTGAATATAGTCCCCCGACAATCTATGAACACTTTCAGAACAAGGAAGCGATTATCACTGAACTGGCCCGCCGGGGTTTTCGGCAGCTTTTGATGGCCTTGCAGACCGTAGATGAATTGACGATTTCGCCCGAAGAAAAATTCTTGCGAATGTCCAAAGCCTATTGGGATTTTGCCTGGCAGTCGCCCGAACTCTATCAGATAATGTACGGGCTGACCAACACCCATCCCAGTGATAATAGCTGGCCCGAAGCAAAGGAAACTTTTCGGGTTTTGCATCTGACCGTCCAGGCCGTGATGCGGGTCGAGTACGATGCCCCCGAATTGCACGATGCTCTGCTAATCACCTGGAGTCTGACTCACGGGATGTTATCGCTGGCCCTGGAAAGTCAGTTGGATTGTGGGCCGGAACGCGCTGCCGCTTTACTGCAACAAGCCTTGCGCGATTTAATGACAGTCTGGCGTAGCCGAAAAGTCAGCTAATTTTTTTTGGCTTTTACCGAACTAAGTTAGATTTTCTATTGTTGTTATAAATTGTTACCAAAGAAAGGGAGGATAGCAGATGACGACCAAAGCCGTAAAAGGTGATAAAAGCGAATGTCGGCCCGAAACCGAGCGATTGAGGCCGGTAGTCAACCAAACCCGGTGCGAAGGAGCTACCGATTGCGAGATTGTCTGCCCCTATAATGTCTTTGAAATCCGCAAACTGACTTCGGACGAGCGCAAAGCCTTGCCCTTGCTAGTACAGGTAAAAGTTTTCGCGCACGGCGGCAAACAGGCCTTTGTCGTCCGGGCCGAAGAATGTCACGCCTGCGGCCTGTGCGTCACCGCCTGCCCCGAAAAGGCAATCAAGCTGGTTAAATACTCAGCGTTATAACGCGAGTTTTTTCAGGAAATAAAGATTGTGACCTGTCGAGATTTGCCGCTTGAGCCACGTTACTATGACTGGTTAGTTTTTGCCCCGGCGGATACCAAAAAATGGCGCGAATTCGTCAGAACTGCTATTCGGGATGGACGACGTGATATAATTGAGATTGTAAAGAAACTCAGACCAAAGGAGTTTGACGCTATGGCAATAGATGTCGAAGAAATTCTTAATCAACTTGACCCCCAAGACCGAGCGCAGTTAGATGCTGATTATGTCAAGTTTTTAACAAGAGAGATGAAAGAATTGGCAGTCAACAAGCAGGAGCAATTTTATGACCTTTTCAGGCAACTGGCGGCAATTTTGAAGCCCGAACAGGTAAACGAATTGATGAAACGGCTAGAAGCCCAGGCCGAAAATAAGCCAGAACCCAACGGCAATAACTAATCTGCCAGCCTTATAATACCTGGAAACTTTGGATAAGGTATGGTTGGGCGGGAGTACAGCAGCACGCCCCTACCGCCGAACTCAGACGAACTCAATCTCTAATATTAGGGTTCGGTTCTAATATCGGCAATTGCACAATAAAGGTGGTGCCTTCGCCTTTCACCGACTCGACCTTGATGCTACCGCCGTGAGCTTCGGCAATTTGCTTGCAAATAAATAGCCCCAGGCCCAGGCCCTGCCCACTGACGGCCTGACCGTGACTCACCTGATAAAACCGGGAGAACAAATCCTTTTGGTCGCGGGCTTTGATGCCCGGCCCGTAATCCTGCACTCTTAGCTCGACCAGCTTACCTACCCGCCCCAAACTCAGACTAATGCGGGGGCTGGAGGCGGCATGAATCATAGCATTGTTTATCAGGTTCAAAATCAGCTGTTGCAGGCGGGCGGCATCCCCGTTCACCGTCACGGAAACCTGCTCGCTTTCGGGGGTCAATTCAAGGGTTTGTTTGGTGGTCGCGTGCTGCCCCATCTCAATCGTTTGTTCTAGCAACTTATCCAACCGCACCGGGGCAAAATAAAACTTGAATTTGCCGTTTTGCAGCCGGTTTATATCGCCTAAATCGGTAATCAAACCTTCCAACCGCTCGGTTTGCAATAGAACCTTTCCAAGCGTGGGCAGCAGTCTTTCGGATCTCCCCAAATTGGGTTCCTTGAGCCAACTTTCCACCATCTGGGTATAGCCTTTAATTGCGGTCAGGGGGGTCCGCAATTCGTGCGTCACCAGCGATATAAATTGTTCCTGAGAGTGGCGTAAATTCCGCTCGGTTATATCCCGCATCACCACCAAACCCCAATGGGTGTCCTTGCCCTGGTTTTCGCTAACATGAATCGGCTGACCAATCGCCTCCCACCACTGCCGGACACCATCTGAGGAGGTCTCAAGGCTAAAGCTAAGAGTGAAACTTTCACCGGCGGCGGCCCGCGCTTGCGGCCATTCCTCGGATGACAGAAATTTCTCGCCAGTCTCATCCAGTAGCACTAACCTATTATTATCGCGCTGGAATACCCGATCGTAAGCCGGATTGGTGAGCAAAATTTCACCCGAAGGGCTAACTACTACCACTGCGTCGTTCATACTAGTCAGAATAGCATCCAGTTGCGATTTAGCTTTTTCCCTAAGCTGATACTGCTCGCTAAGTTCGAGGGTTTGGCTGGCCAATTCCACATTGGAAGTATTTAACTCCTCAACCGTCGCCTGTAATTCCTCATTCAGGGCTTCAAGTTCCTCGTTGCTGGCCTGCATTTCTTCATTCAGGGTTTCGGCTTCCTCAATTGCGGCCTGAGCTTCCTCAGTGTGCATCGAATACACTTCGTTATCGGTGCGTAAAATCGTGTTTTGGGTAATTAATTCCTCGTTAGCCGCCAGTAAATTGTTATTAGCCTCGACCAGCTGCTCCATTTGGTGAGCATGAGACTGGACCGCCTGGTTTGCCAAACGCTGGGCCTCGGCTAACTGGGCGTTAAGCTGCTGTAACTCCTGATTGGAATGGTCCATCTCGGTACGTTCGGTGGCGCTCAACGAAAGATTAGTTTGGTGTAATTCTTCGATATTTTGGACTAAATCGGCGTTAGTTCGTTCCAGGGTCGTAATGCGCTGGGTCAATTCCTGAACTAATTTAGCCTGCTGGCTATTGTTGGCTTGAAGCTCGCGCCGGGCGGCAAATTGGCTGGTAAGGTCGGTGATTATAATCAGAGCCAGTTCGACTGGCTTAGAGCCAGGAGCTTCTGCCGCCGGGTCGGGCAGTATTTTGGGGTCGGGGTTGGGATAGCAACTAAGTTGCAAGAAAGTGATTTCGCCGGTAGTAAGATGCGGAACCTCCAGCATGTCCAGGGTCGTGACGGTATTGTGACGAATCGTTTCGGTAATCGCCGCGCTTAATTTGCGGGGTGGAATATTTTGAGCCAGGTGGACAAAATCCTCCCCGATGGCGATAGTATGAATCGAAAGCAACCGCCGGGCGGCGGAATTGATTTCCTGAATATCAAACCGGGCATCCACCACCACTACCCCAACTGGCAGCTTGAGTAACAAATTGTCCCGCGCACCCCGACTTTGGCGAGCCTCCTCTTTCATCTGAAAGAGATTTCGCTCTAGCATCGGTTGTTGGGAAGAATGTCCAACTCTGGGAGTAGCAGTTGCCAGGGGTCGAACATTATGGAGGCTAAAGGTTTGAGTTACTCGCCGTTGCCCCTGGCGACGATAAATCCGCTGTTGGTTATCCTCTACCCCAAAAAACTCGGCCAGAGGATTTACGGTTTCGGTTCGCCCCAACACTAAATAAGCTTCGTCGCGCAAAGCAAAGGCAAAGAGCCGCAGGGCGTGTTCCTGGAGTACCCGGTCAAAGTAAATCAGGACATTGCGGCACAATACCAGGTCTATGCGGGGGAAAGGAGCGCGTTGGCCCAGGTCGTGTTCGCCAAAGACTAACAAATTACGCAGGGATTTTTTGATTTCGTAATTGGTTTCATCCGCATTTGGGGTGAAATAGCGTTCTACCAGGGCCGGGGGCAGCTTGGCAAGGGCTTTAGCCGGGTAAATACCTAGCCGGGCAAAGGCCAGGGCCTCGCCATCCAGGTCGGTTGCAAATATCTTAATGTGAAACTGGCCCATTTGCTCGCCCAGTATCTCACTCAAAATGATTGCCAGGGAATAGGCTTCCTCTCCGGTTGCACACCCCGCCGACCAAAGGCGAAGCTCATTGGAATGGGCGCGACTATACTCGATTAGTTTGGGCAAGATTTGTTCTTGCAAGAGTTTGAATAGCTCCGGGTCGCGCATAAACTCGGTGACTTTAATCAGGAAATCGGTCACCAATTTTTCATACTCGGCGGGGTGGCTCGAAAGATAAAGGCCATAAGCCGCCACGTCACTGCTTTCGGTGGCTACTAGCCGACGTTGGAGACGGCGCAGGATAGTCGCGGGCTTGTAGCTACTAAAGTCAATCCCGGTATATTCACATATCTGGGCCAAAAGTGGCTCCAGTTCGCCCTCTGGGTGGACTTGAGCCGAGGTGGTGATTGGGCTGCCGGTAATTAAAGCCCCCAGAACAGAGCCGATATTAGGTAAATCGGCTACAAAATCTACGCTGTGGGAAGATAGGGAACCGGGCATACCGGGATAGGCGGCGGTCGCCGGGTTCTGGATAATGACCGTCCCGCCTGCTTCATGCACAGTTTGCGCCCCGGCGGTCCCATCCGAGCCAGTTCCGGTCAGAATGACGGCGATTAATTTTTCGCCATAAATCGCCGCCGCACTCGTCAACAGCAAATTGACCGAGGGGGCGGGCCGCCCGATCCCATCCGGTAGGAGGGTGACATCGTGGTCAGTAATTTCGACGTGATTATTAGAGGGAACGACATAGATTGTACCGGGTACGAGAAGTTCCTGGTCTTCGAGGGTGATTACCGGTAAGCTGGTATGTCGTCTTAAAATTTCGCCCAGGTGACTCACCCGCTTGGGGTCGAGGTGCTGGGCAATGACGAGGGGTAGAGAAAAAGGTATCGGCAGCGAGGCCACCAATTTCGATAACGCCTCGATTCCGCCCGCCGATGAGCCAACTACAATCAGTTGAAATAAAGCTTCTGGTTCTGCCATATGGCACCTGCTATTCTATTGCTTAATAACCAATTGGGCTAGTCAGTTTTAGTCATTGCTACCAAAAGATGGGCTTAGTGCTAACAATCAGCCTTTTAACTGGTTGTAGCACCGCTTTCAGATAAAGCCGGATTTAATCTGTTCAGCTTCAACTAGCATCATTGGTTATAAGAACCATTATAGCATCAATCTTCCTTTTATGGGGCAATCCAAAACCTAACTTTTGAAATGAAAACTGCATCTAGCTCAAGCGTTAAATTACTCATACCCTTGCTTCTCTCTGTTTAAACCTTTACCAACATTCGTGATAGTCATTAATCGCGCTTTGGGCCTCGACCGGAAGCGGGATTGGCGCGGCGGGCCGTCCAGAAATAGCGGATGGCTGAGATTATAACTACCGACACCAACCCTCCTACCCAAACCAGGGCCATGTCTATTGAAAGGAAGCCCCAGCTTTCTTCCAGTTCGCCACTAAGCCAACTTGCCAGAAACCCGAATACCAGGCAGCCGACCACGAAGGCGGCGGCCCGTAGCCATTGGGTCTTAATCAACAACACCAACCCGCCAACTATTGCCCCGGCTGCCACCGGAAATATTTCCTGCATCATTATTCTCCTTTAAAAGCTAATAGCTGTCAGCTAAATCAGTTCGGCTGAAAGCTGATAGCTGACAGCTGACAGCTTTTCAATCGTAAATCGCGGCCTCGCCCCCTTTGGGGGTAAATCGTAAATCGTAAGTAACTATTCAGCCGTGTCATTCTGAGCGAAGCGAAGAATGACACGGCCCAAGCTGGCTGAACAGTTACAATCGTAAATCGTAAATTTTAGCTGATAGCTGACAGCTAATAGCTGACGGCTTCTATAACCCTACTGGCCCTAAATTCGCCTTTGTTATCAGGCCATTGAGGGCCGCTAAATCATCGGTCAGCAATTTTTCAAAGCGTGAAATTTCAGCCTCAATTCGGGCCGTCAGGTCGGTGAAAGCGGCTTCGGCGGCTTCGGTTGGGCGATAATCGCCCAGGGCCACCGCCGGGGGCAATTGGGTCAGCTTGGCATAGAGCCGGGTTCCCTGGTTCAGGTTGTCGGCCCATCCCGGACGTAAATCGGGAATTTGGAGCAGCTTCTCAACTTCCAACACTTTGGCGCTGAGAGCTTTGGCGGTATCGGCGATTTCGGTTCCGCCTTCCCTGGTCGCAACCCGTTTAGCCCAGCCATCCAAATGACCGCGCACATCGCGCTTCCGGTTTCTACTCTTGGCCGTCCGGTAAATCTGCTGATGAATCCGCCATAACAAATCGTGTTGGGCTTCCAGGTCGGCCTGCGTCGCGGGCAGATTCGAGGGCTTGACGATATTAAAGGGCTGGCTGAGTTCGATTTCCCCGACCTTCAAAGTCACGGTATAACTACCGGGGGCGACAATTGGGCCGTCAACCGTCCCCTCGGCAGCGGGGTCTTTGCCTTCAATTTTGGTGGCAGGGGCGTGACGCATGTCCCAAACAAACCGATTTGGCCCGACCTGGGCCGGGACGCGCCGCTCTTTGGCAATCGCTGGGTCATCGGCCTTGCGGCTAGAAAAAGCCCGTACCTCCCGCCCCTGGCTATCCCGAAAGGTGAGAGTTAGCGGCTCAGTCGGCCCATTTTGCAAGGTATAAGTAATAATCACCCCGCCCGGTGGGTTCTCCCCTACATCCAGCAACATCCGCTGCTGTTCGCCGTCGGGGGTCGTAGTTGCCAGATAACCACCTCCCCGACTATTCAGGTAATTTACAGTATCGCTAACTGGCTCGTTCCAATCAATCCCCGGCAGCACCCGGACGGTATCGCGGGGCGGGAACAGATAAACCGGGCCATCGGTTGACCCTTCCGCCAGAGTGCGAAGCGGAGTCAGGTCGTCCAGAATCCAGACCGAGCGGCCATGCGTTCCGGCAATTAAATCCGAGCCTTTGACCAACAACTCATGAATCGGCGAAACCGGCAGATTTACTTGGAAGCGCCGCCAGTTCGCCCCATCATCGAAAGAGACATAAACCCCGGTCTCAGTCCCGACGTAAAGCAACCCTGGTCGGGTCGGGTCAGTTCGGATTACCCTGGTAAAATCCTGCTCCCCGATACCGCTATTTATAGGTTGCCAGCTTGCCCCATAGTCGCGGGTGACATATAAATAGGGCCGATAATCGTCCAGCTTGTAGCGCGTCCCGGCGAGATAGGCCGTAGCCGGGTCAAAGGGCGAAAGCTCGATGCAACTGATGAGCGTCCACTCCGGCAAATCTTTAGGGGTGATATTCTGCCAGTTCGCCCCTCCATCCCGGCTGAGATGCAGCAAACCATCGTCCGAACCAGCCCACAGCACCCCTTTTTCGTGGGACGACTCGGCAAAAGCATAGACCGTGGCATAGACTTCTGCCCCGACTGAATCGCGGTTAATCGGGCCGCCGGTGGGCTTGAGGGTTTCGGGGTCAGCGCGGGTCAAATCGGGGCTGATGGGCTGCCAACTTTGGCCCTCGTCGGTGGTCTTGAAAACCAGATTGCCGCCGATATACAGGGTATTCGGGTCGTGGGGTGAAAACACAATCGGGTAAGTCCAGGCAAAGCGATATTTATGCTCGCCCGCGCCTTGCCCGCTCATAACCTCCGGCCAGGTAGTAATAAGCCGAATCTGGCGAGTGCGGTGGTCATAACGCTGGATACAGTTGCCGCCACCGGGCGACGAACCCACCGCCCCGACATACACGATATTTGGGTCATCCGGGTGTACCGCGATATAGCCGCTTTCACCAGTCCCGGCAATATAATTATCGGCCCAGCTAATCGCGGTGTGGTTGCTGCGGCTGGGTACGGCGATGCTGGAATTATCCTGCTGAGTGCCAAAGACGGTATAAGGCTCACGGTTGTCGGTTGCCAGATGATAAAACTGGGCCGTTGGCTGATTATAAATCGAGGAAAAGGCTACTCCACCATTGAGCGAGACATTTGCCCCGCCATCGTTGCCCTGAATCATCCGCTGATTGTTGCGCGGGTCAATCCACAAATCGTGGTTATCACCGTGCGGAGTGGCAATTTCGCTAAAGGTTTTGCCGCCGTCGCTACTTTTGTAAAACTTTAGGTTATTGACATAGACCGTATCGGCATCCTGGGGATCGGCGGTCAGGTGGACATAATACCAGGCCCGCGAAACCAGATTTTGGTTATCCGAAACCCGCTCCCAAATTGTGCCGTAATCATCCGAGCGGTAAAGCCCGCCTTCGGTGGCATGCTCAATCAAGGCCCAAACTCGCCCACTGCGGGCAGGCGAGGCCGCCACCGCCATTTTGCCCAAAATCCCTTTTGGCAACCCCTGCCGGGCGCTGATATTAGTCCAGGTATCGCCGCCATCGTTACTTTGCCATAGACCACTATCCGGGCCACCACTACTTATCTGGGAAAAGCTGCGGAAAGCCTCCCAGACTGTCGCATAAAGGATTCGCGGGTTGGCAGTATCTACGCTCAAATCCACCGCCCCGGCCTTCTGGCTGACAAATAGCACCTGTTTCCAGTTTTGCCCGCCATCTTCGCTCTTGAAGATACCACGCTCCTGGTTCGGGCCGAAAGCGTGGCCGAGGGCCGCGACCCAGACAATATCGGGGTTGTCGGGATGCACCCGAATTTTGCCGATAAAGCGGGTATCGCGTAGCCCGACATTGACCCAGGTGCGTCCGGCATCGGTACTCTTATAGACCCCATCGCCGTGAGAAACATCTATCCGAATGGTGGTTTCGCCCGTTCCAGCATAAATCACGTTTGAGTCGGAAGGCGCAACCGCCAGCGCCCCGACTGCCGAGGTAGTAAAAAAGCCGTCCGAAATACAGCGCCAGTACGTCCCGGCATCAGTCGTTTTCCAGACTCCCCCGGCACATCCTCCAAAGTAAAAAGTGTTCGGGTCATGATAGCTTCCCGCCACCGCCACTACCCGCCCGCCTCGAAACGGACCAATACAGCGCCAGCGAAGCAGCCCATCCAAATTCAAGGCATCAGCCATAAAACCTCCTGTGTAAAAGTGGTCAGTGGTCAGTGGTTAGTAAAATATTTTTGAGTTTTGATTTAAAATGCCAACCACTAGCCGGATTTTTCTCCGTCTTCCGTCTTCAATAAACGGCATAATACCACAGATTAGGACAGGCTAAAAATAAACCCCGTGCTTTTCAACTGAGCCGCGAGGATTTTTAGCTCATTCGGCTTGACTCGCATCCGGCCCAGTGATATACTTTGCAACGTTAATTCAATATGCGCCTGTAGCTCAGTTGGATAGAGCGTTTGGTTGCGGACCAAAAGGTCAGGGGTCCGAGTCCCTTCAGGCGTACTAACTATTACCCTAATTTTGCTGGAAAAGGGGTTGGAGTAGAATCACGAGAGTTATCTCCTTTCCTTTTCATCAAATGTCTCTAAAGAAAAACGGAGCTTGATGTAAGTCAGGTTTTGTTTTCCCCACTGTACCCGTTCCCGGTTCATCATCGAGAACGGGTATTTATTATCTTCAACCACAAGGCATCATTTATGTCTGTTGAAAAGAGATATACCCGGTCAGACATTGCCCATACTTATTCTTTTAGAGACAGCTTGGCTGAACAAGAAGTAATAAACTTCGTAAACGAGAGTCCATATCTTTTCGATTCATTGCTAGAAGCACCAAGTCAAATCAAAAAGGTTTTTGGGCCTTCCAAATTAGTTTTAGAGGTTTTTAATGACCCGTCATTAGAAGATAATAACCATTTAGTGATTTGGATCGGTACAAATCTAAAAGCGGATGAAGCCATTAACACTCTTCATGACTTGGATGAGAAATGGACTTTTAATCTTTCAAGCGAAGTTCTAGCAAAGCTTTCTATTAATCTAGGATGGCGATGATGCAAATGCCCAGGATTAGTGAAATTAAGGGCTGGATAACGCCCATCAGGCTACCCTGACCCAAGTCGAGGCCTGGGTTAAGCAGGCCGCCGAATATACTCAGGCTGACGCAGCTAACGCCTAGCATTAAAAACAAGGCTCGTCCGGCAAGATTTAGCCGGACGAGCCTCTTTTGCTTTTTATAGCCAGGAATTATCCCGGTTATTTTTTCAGAGTGAAATTAGCGGTAGCGTAGAGCTTCTCGTTTTTGGTATCCACCGCCGAGACGAACCATTTACCCTCTTTTTGTAGGTCCGATGGAAAGCCCTTATTAGCTACAAAAAAGACCGTACGTCCGCCGCCGAGCGTGGTATTAATAAGCTGGTCAGCATCGCCGCTCTTGGAATCAGGATTGCGAATGTTGAAGCGTAAAGGAGTTTCTGCCGCAAATCCGATTGCTACCAAAAAGACCGGCTGGTCAAGCTTGCCAGGGTCAGGCGTAACGATAATCGTTGGAGCGCTCACCGCCGGTAGCAAGAAGAAATAAGCCTCAGCTTCTTTTCCGCTGGTTTTGCCCTTGAATTTGATAGTATAGCGACCTTGCGGCGTATCAGGATAAGTAATTATGCTGACAATGGTCAAACCGTTAGCATCGGCCTTGCGGTCAGACAACTGAATTGCCACATTACTAACTGTAACCAGATTTACCGAAACCAGCTCATTAGCTTGCATCGCCACTAAACCCAGGACATTCATCCCGGCTGGCCCGCACTTCAAGGCCGAATATGCTCCATTGACCCCAATTGGAGTATTATCGCAGGTGGCGGTGTTGACCGGAGGGGGTGGGGTGGGCTTGGGAGTGGGCTTGAAATTGTACCGCCAGTCGTAATAATGCCGCCCCACATTCCCCATCTCTACCCGATAGGCTTCCGGGTTGTCGGGGGTGAAGGTCAGTACCCGCCGCTCGAAGGCCTGTACCAACACATCCTTGACTACTCCCGCGACTTTCACCCTCGCCCAGTAAGCTTCGGTTATCGGTAGCCCCGTCGCATAATACACCGGGTCGAATAGCCGCCCGGTTATCACCTGACCGCCACTGTCCAGAACCTGTACCGTCTGGTTGAGAAAGTCCCAAAACGGTTTGGCAATGTTGTGATTGGTGGTCGGCTCGAACTTGGCATAAATCGTGTTGTACTTGCCAAACTCTGGCCCGGCATCCCGAATTGTGCCAGCTCGGTCAAGAGCTTTGCCGACAGCCCCCGCTCCGGCATCCCCCGCCGCGTTGGTCAAAGTACCCAGCACTTTGTAGGTCGGGCCGTTGGTGTCGTCCACATCGCCTGCCACTCCAATCGTGGAGGGTTCACGGTCTTCAAACTTGTTATCGCCCAACTGGATTTTGCCAATCATCATGTCGCGGGCAATCAGGCCATTGGTCACGAAGTAGGGGCTAGTCTTGTCCCCCGCCGGGTTGGTAATCTCCATGCGGCTTTTGTCAAAATACTGCACCAGCCGTTTGCCGCCGGGGGCTTCGGCGTAGTCCTCTTGCAGACCGGGAGTGAAGGGTTCTGGCCCCCACAGGAAGGTACGGGAGAGGCTGCCGTTAGCCACCTGTTTGTCGGTACGGTTCCAGACGTTGGTATAGGCGGGGTCGGCGAAGTCCTGGGCGGCGGCGGCGGTATTGTCGGCGAGGTTGCCCAGCCCTCCCACCAGGCTGGCGAGCAATCCCAAAATCAAGGCCAACCGAAGACGCGCAGCCCTTACTGCTTTGGTACTCATAAAATAGTATCCTCCTGTTTAAGTTAGATGATACAGTTTCCGAATAAAAATTGATGCTACTTTAAACACACCTGAATTTAGCGAGGCACAGAGATTTAAGCTTTTTTACATTATAAAAGCATAATTGACGGCTGTCAAATTAATGTTAGGCAGTGATTAACATCAATTATTCATACAAAGATAATTGATGCTGGCTGGTTGCCGGTAAGCAGCAATCAGCCAGCACCCCGCCTGGCAAGTCAACTTGGCAATATGATATACTTGGTTCTGGTGGACTGGTGAAACCGGCTTATGCTTATAATATATCTCTAAATATAAACGGTTAGAGCATCGTTTTTAGCCATTGTTTGCGGCTAAAAATAGACCGGTTTTAAGAATTGGTAATTACTAAAAAAGAAAGGTGCAAAGGCATAAATAATGAAGAAGAAAAAAAGTGAAGAACTCAAGGCGGTGGTTGGGCAGTCGCTAAATGGCAACGGCAAGCATGGGCCAACTCAAACCGAACCGGAGTTGCAAACCACTGTGCTAGGTCAGGTCGAGGCCGCCCAACAGGGCGTAGTCAGTGCGCCTTTTGGCAAACTGGGCGACAGCCGAACCTTCCCTTCCAAACAACTGGATAGCTTTGACAATCCCGCCCCGGACATTGATTACACTATTTTGCTCGAAATCCCCGAATTTACCTGTCTGTGTCCGATGACCGGGCAGCCAGACTATGCCCGGTTTGCGATTGAGTATAGCCCCGACCTAAAGTGTGTCGAGACCAAAAGCCTCAAGCTCTATATGTGGAGTTATCGCAACGAGGGAGCATTCCATGAGGCGGTGACTAATACTATTCTGCGGGATTTAGTAAAAACCCTCGACCCCAAATGGATAAAAATTACTGGCGTTTTCAATCCGCGAGGCGGTATCGCACCGACGATTACGGCGAAGTGGGGGAAAAGTGGTCAGTGAGCAGTGTCCGGTGGTCAGAAAAATGCAGGGTTGAGGACTGAAGACGGATTCCCCCAATCGTAAATCGTACATTTCTGACCTCTGACCCCCCACCCCTAACCTAAAACCTCATCCAGGCGGGGCAACATCTTGCGCCAGTCGAAATTTTCTTCGACAAAGCGGCGGCCTTGCTGGGCAAGGGCGACCCGGCGCGGTTGGTCGGTCAGTAGCTCGATAATCGCCTGGGCGAAAGCCGCCGGGGTGTCCGCCAAAACTGCTTCCTGGTCGGGGGTCACTGCGATGCCGTCCGCCCCAAAAGTGGTAGTGACAACGGCCTTGCCCATCGCCAGAGCCTCCAATACCTTGAAGCGCACTCCCCCGCCCATCCGCATCGGCACAACGTAAACCGCACTTTGCCGAATATAGGGTCGGGCATCTTCCACCGCCCCGGTCACTTCGATGCCCGCGATATTTTTGAGAGCCTCGACTGCCGGAGCAGGACGACGACCCACGATGACGAAACGAGCTTGCGGGCGGGCCTGCCGCACCCGACCCCAGACTTCGCGGGCGAACCAGGTTACTGCGTCCACGTTGGGTCGGAAATCCATCGTGCCGGTAAAGACCAGGGTATCGGGCTGCTCGTGGCTGGCATCCGGGGTAAATTCCTCCAAATCGAGGCAGTTGGGCAGCACCGCAATAGGTTTGGTGGGACGATACAGGTTTTCCAGCGCTCGGCGGTCTGGTTCAGAAACAGCAATCGTCCGGTCAAAGATTTGCAAAGCCTTCTGCTCATACCGCCGCAAACGGCCCGCTTGAATCCGGCTATAGAGGGCGGCAGGGCGGCGCGACCATCCGGCTTGCCAATCCTGACGATAAATCCGGTCTTGCAGCAAATATTCGGCGTTATGCTCGTCCAGCACCAGACGCGGCTTTTGACCCTTATGGTTGGAGTAAGCCTTCATATAATCCAGCACAAACGGCACAAGCTCTAAACCCTCACACTGTATGACATCGAAACCGCGCAACTGGCTCAAAGCCATCCCAAAGTTCGACGAGGCCAGCCGTTGCGCCAAATCGGGCTGCCCGCTCAAAAGTCCCAGTAAGCGGATCGGTTTGGAGCGGGCCGGAGGCGGCGGAACAAGTATCACCTGGCGACAATATTTTTCGAGGATAGGACGGGCCGGAGTAGTAAGCGGGTCTTCGTCAGGCCGCGCAAAACTCAACAGGCTCAACTCGTAGCGCGAGTCCGAGCCAAGATAGCGCACAAAATGGAAATTGCGAATAGCCGCACCCTGGTCGGGAGGATACGGAGTCTGGGGAGTTAGCAATAAAATTTTTAGCATTTCAGTGGTCAGTGGTCAGTGGTCAGAAAAATGCAGGGCGGAGAACTGAGTTTTGAAAGTCGGAAGTTGGAGGGAAAATATGGTTAGTAGTTGGCAGTGTAACTCAAAATTATTTTCTGACTACTAACCACTGACCACTGTTCTCAATTCTCGCTCGGCGGGTTGGTGGCAAGCTGAGTGTCTAGGGCTGCGATATGACGGGTCAGGTCTTGCTGTAGCTGACGGGCCTCTTCCAGGGTCATACGTAAAGTGATACCATTATAGTCGCCCAATTCGCTGACGAACAGGGTTTCCGCCGCCAATACTATTCGCTCTTTGATTACCCGCACCCCGACTCTATCGCCATTACTGAGTTTTCGTAATCGTTCTTCGGGCTTTTCGCGCTTCAAATTCAGGTTCAACATCTTGGTTCTCCTTGAAAAGTGGTCAGTGTCAGTGTCCAGTGGTCAGAAAAGTCCTGAGTGATGAGTGCTGAGATAATTCAGTTCATCTTTGTAAGAGTAAAGTTTTGTATCTCGCTAGTGGACACATTGCTTAAGCTATCATAAGCTAAAACCGCACTTTGGCAGGTTATTTTGGCTACAGAAGTTGAGGGAATTTGCGGGTGAAAGTGGTCAGTAAAATCCAGAACTGAGGGATGAAAGAAGGAGGACGGAAGAAATTCGCCTAGTACCTAGAGTTTTAATTCAAAACTCAAAACTCGCTTACTGACCACTGGTCACTGCCCACTGCCCCTGATTTCCGCTAACTCGCGCTCGCGGATACCAATGAGATATAGCAGTACGTCGAGGTTTGGTTGGCTAATCGAGAGGTCGGCAGCTTCGCGGACGAGCGGCTTGGCATTAAAAGCCACTCCCAATCCGGCGGCTTCCAGCATCAGCAAATCATTCGCACCATCGCCTACCGCCAGCGTTTGGGCCAACTCGATGCCTTCGCGCTGGGCAATATCTTGCAGACAACGCAACTTGGCCTGAGCATCCACCACCGGGCCGACTAGCCGCCCGGTTAGTCGCCCGTCCTCGATTTCGAGGGTATTAGCCAGGGCGTAATCCAGCTTGAGGCGCTGCTGCAAACGGTCAGTGAAGAAAGTAAAACCGCCACTGACGATGGCGGTTTTATAACCCAATTTACGTAACACGCCCAGCAAGGTTTCCGCGCCGGGGGTCAGTTGCAAGCTGTTAGCAACTTCCTCCAGACGGTGGGCCTCCAAACCCGCCAACAGCCCGACCCGACGACGCAATGCAGCGGTAAAATCCAGTCGCCCCGCCATGGCCTCCGCCGTAATCTGCTTTACCTCATCCTCAACTCCCACCAACCGAGCTAGTTCGTCAATAACCTCGTGCTGAATTAGAGTCGAGTCCACATCCATCAAAATCAACCGCTTGCTGCGCCGGAAAAGGCTCTCCGGCTGGACTGCAATATCTACCCCGACCTGATTGGAAACCGCGAAAAGCGCTCGCTTGAGCCGGGAACGCTCTAGCTCGCCAGGGGTGCGTACCGTTAATTCCAGGCACTTTAGACTGCTTTCGGTCAGGCGGGTAATGCGCTCGATATTTGCGCCCAACCCCGCCAGCGTCCGACTAATCGCTTCCAGAGCGGCGGGCTGAATGGCGGGAGCAAGACAGGTAACGGCGTAAAAAAGTTCGGGCGACACTGTAGTACTAGCCGGGACGAAGGGCTGCACCCGCAGATGCAAATCGAGCCGTAAAGCCAGCCGCAATAACTCACCGGGTATCAAGGCCGATGGTTCGGTATATTTCTCGCCGGGCGGGATGGGTAGGCCAACCTGCAAGGCCATAACCAATAAAGGCGCGATTGTAACCTGTTGAATATCGGAAAGTTCGGCCTGCGCCGCACTCAACACCGCGCAAATCTCCGCCGTAATGCCGGGACGGTCCAGGCCAGTTATAGTTAAAATCAATTGGGCGCGTTCAGTCATAAGCCTTTACCTTTATTAATATGCCCACTGCTTCAGGACTTTCGCTGACAAATCGAGGTAAGCCCGAAAATATATATCTCTGTTAAAATTAATAGGCTAAATCGCCTCATTATAGCATAGGGGCTGGCGACAAGGGGTGGCAGATGCGCCGGATAAGCTCCATCATGCGGCGACTGGCGGGGGGCAAATACTGGTCGCGGCGATAGAGCAGGCCGGTGGACATCACCAGTTCCGGGGCTTCAATCGTCAGGCAGACGATTTCGCCTAGAGCCACCTCATCCGCGACCATCCGCTCAGGCAAAAAGGTTACGCCCAACCCACTGCGGGCCATCTGCACCGCGACCCCGATACCCATCAAGTCTACACTAATCCGCAAAGGTAGTTCAAATAGGCGAAAAGCATCCTCGATTTGCTGGCGGATGCCGTATTGCCGATAGGGCAACATCAACCGCTCGTCTACCAGTTCCGGCAATTGCACCTTTTGCTGTAACGCCGCCCGGTATGCCAGGGGGTGACGGCTGGACACAATCAGCCGTAGGTTTTCCTCAAATAACGGTTCGGCTACTAATTCCTCGACTTCGGCTGGTAGCACCGCCAGGGTTAAATCCAATAAACCCAGACGCACTTGCTCTACCAGCATTTCGGTTGGCAATTCTACAATTTGTAAATAAACGCGGGGATAAAGCCGCTGGTATTCCTCCATAATCTGAGGTAAATGCGAAAAAGTCGAGGCAACCGTCACCCCTAATACCACCTGCCCGGTAGTGACGGCCCGCAGTTCATCCATGCTGCGCTCGGCCAGTTTTAGCTCATTGAGAATTATTTGAGCATGGTTGAGAAATTGCTCCCCGGCTTCGGTCAGCGAAACGCCCCGCGAAGTGCGCTCGAATAAAACACAGCCCAGCGCCTCTTCCAGCTTTTTGACCTGTACACTCAGACCGGGCTGTCCCATATTCAGGGTTTCGGCGGCCCGAGTAAAGCTGCGCTCGCGGGCAATCGTCATAAAGTAGAAAAGCTGGCGCAAATCTACCCGTTGGGCTAAATCTCTTTCCATATATAGGTGAATCCTTAAAATAGGCTTTAGCGTTCAAGCGCAACGGGGCTACAGCTAGAGTAGTTACAAAGACTTTCGTATTGCGAAACTTGGTTGCATCATAGTCTTGCTCTATACGCTTATCAAGCGCTAAAAAGCGCCAAAAGACTGTAACGTTAAAATTAAGTACGATCACCGCTTGACATCTGGAAGATTATCGGTTAAAATTATTCCACGATATAAAATATATTTTCACATTGCGGAATATTTTGAGTAAAGTCAACCGGATTTAATCCGTCGGCTCATACTAAGCATAGCTATTGCAAATAACGATAAAGACCATTACCAGTATCGAATTGCGTGATATTAACATTAATGCTATACTTCCGCAAAGTGATTTCGCCGAGATACCTGGTCTCTCAAGTTACCAATAATATAAAAAGAATTAACAACGCATGGTTTCTTGACAAGACCCAAGAGCTTGCTAAAATTCAGTATTATATACGCGCCCTTGCTTCAGAGTTAAAATGCCTTGTGTAAAGGCTTTAAATTAGTTTATGAGGCAGGCCAGAGCAACTTTTAGCGGGCCAATGACTGGTTTAATTAGTTCAACTGGTTTTATGGTTCGTAACCAGTTTGAATTTAGACTGTTTTCTCTCTTTCGCCAAGTTAGCTATCTTTCAAGTTATTGATTATATCGGTTTTCCAGAGTTGGAAGGCCGGGCCAAAAGTTTAAGGGTTTTAAGACCCGGTAGGCTTTTCAAAGTGGATATTAGTTGCAAAGTTAAAGCAACCAAGTAAAGCAACCATGAGGAGGAGAAGTTCAATGATTAAACGTAGCCGCATCACCTTATTGGCGGTGCTGTCACTGTTGACCGCTATGATATTGGCAGCCTGCGGGCCTAGTGCTGATACCGCCGTCCCCGCCACCACCGCTGCCACGACTGCCGCTGCTACCACCGCCGCGGCGACAACTGCTGCCGCCGCTACTACCGCCGCTGGTGCGACTACCGCAGCTGGCGCGACAACTGCCGCCGCTGCCGGGGGTGCAGATATTCGGATTGGTCTGATTGGGCCTTTCACCGGCCCTAGCGCCAGCCTCGGACTTTCAATCAAGCGTGGGGTTACAATGGCGGTGGATGACATTAATAAAGCCGGTGGTATCGGTGGTCGCAAGATTGTGCTGGTAGACCGCGATGATAAAGCCACCCCCGCCGAAGGTGTCACCATTCTCAAGGATTTGATTGAAAAAGAGAAGGTTTTAGCGGTCATCGGGACAGCGAACACGGCGGTTGGAGTAGTTCAAGCCCCCGTCGTACAGCAATCCAAAATTCCCTGGGTTGTGACTGTCACCACCGGCACCAAGATTACCGAAGAGCCGGGCAACCCCAGCTATATCTTCCGCATTTCGATGACTGACCGCTTCCAGACTCCTTTCGTAGCGTCCTATGTCTTGAGCAAGTTCAAGAAAGTTGCGATTATCCACGATGATAGCGGCTATGGCACGTTGGGCCGCGATGACCTGTTGAAAGCTTTCAAGGATAAAGGGGTAGACCCGATTATGGTCGAGCCTTACAAGGTTGGCGCGACTTCGGACGACATGAAGCCGATGATTAACAAAATCAAACAGGCTGCCCCGGAAATTGTGGTCAATTGGGGGTTGGGAGCCGAAGCCGCCAATATCAAGAAGGCCATGAAGGACCTGGGAGTCGAAACTCCGATTTACGGTTCGTGGGGGCTTTCGATGCCCAACTTCCAGCAACTGGCTAACGGCCTGGAAGCCGGGACGATTGTGCCGCAGACCTTCTCGGTAGATACCACCGACCCCAAGCAGCAGGAGTTCATCAAGCGTTATCAGACCGAGTTCAAAACTGACCGGGTGGACTTCCCCAGCGGTTTGACCCAAAGCTTTGACGGTATGAAGTTACTAGGTGAGGCCCTCAAAGCCCCTGGAGCGGCGGATAACCGCGACACCCTCCGTACCGCCCTGGCGAACCTGGGCAGCTACGACGGCTTGATCAAGAAGTACGAGAAGCCGTGGGGCAACCAGTTGCAGGAAGCCTTCACCGACAAAGACTTCTTCTTTACTATCTGGAAAGATGGCAAAATCGTCAGACTTGATGTGAAATAGTAGTAAATAATTAGCGATAATGATGTTTTTGACATCATTATCGCTAATTATTAAAAATGTGATTTTCGCTTGCAAGGTTTTTACCCTAATCTGCTCCCAAATCTAACCGAATAGGCCGCTACATCTAAAAAAGATAGCTTTGTTTCGCCTTGCTTTCGGTAGCTGTTTTCGTTATCAATGAGGAATTAACGGAGAGGAATTTGAACCAGCAATGGACCTACTGATTCAATGTTTGATAAATGGCTTATCGAATGCTTCGATTTATGCGCTGATTGCTTTCGGCTTTAGCCTGACCTTTATTACCACCGAAACCCTGAACTTTGCCCAGGGCGAGTTTGTGATGCTAGGCAGTATCATCGGTATCTTTATGGTGATGAACTGGCAAAACGATGGCGCTTTGAGCGCCGTGCAGCGCCCACTCTGGCCCTTATGGGTCGGCTATATCGCTTCGGTGCTGATAATGTCGGTGCTGGGGGTACTACTGGAACGCTATGTTATGCGGCCCTTTTCTACCGGCCTTTCAATTAGCTGGATTATGAGTACCGTCGCCATCGCCATCATCTTACGCAATCTGGTCGAAAACTTTATGGGAACTGACCGAATGCGCCTCGATTCAGTGGTGGACGGCAATGTACAGGTCGCCGGGCAAGGGGTGGATTTGCAAAAATTCTTCAATATTGGCCTGACGTTAGTAATTATTGGCCTGCTGCAACTGTTCTTCACCCGAACTATGCTGGGGAAATCAGTGCGGGCGGTGGCCTTTAATCCCATGGCGGCGGGGCTGATGGGCATCAATGTAAATTTTGTAAAGATGTTCGCTTTTGCCCTGACCGGGGCGCTGGCAGCTATCGCGGGCTTGGCGCTCACCCCGGTCATTGGGGGTATGGGGCCGGAAACCGGGACTGGTTTTGGCATCGCGGCCTTTGCCGTGGCGATTATCGGTGGGCTGGACAATCTGTTGGGTATTGCGATTGCCGCCGTCCTCTATAGCATCACCGAGCAGCTGATTCAAAACTATATCTCGATTGACCTCTACCGGGCCTTGACCTTCGTGCTGTTGATTGTGGTGCTGGCAGTCAGGCCTACCGGCATCTTTGGGCGCACCATTGTGCAGAAAGTTTAAGGTGGGCAGCAAACAATGGCAACTTCAACGCTGAAAGATAATAAAGTTTCGGGGTCGCAGCCGACCCGCAGCCTGAGCTTTCCGACTCCGCTTTGGGTCAAAGATTACCTGGGGCTGGCGGTGGTAGCAATCGTATTGTTCGGGGCGGTCAACTTCTACGCCAATGATGCCTACTATTTGCAAATACTGTGTTCGATTGGGGTCGCCATTATCGTGGCGACTGGCCTGAACCTGGTAGTCGGCTACATCGGGCAGGTGGCCCTGGGCCACGCCGGTTTCGTAGCCCTGGGCGGCTATATGGTCGGTCTGCTTTTCGGGCGAATTACTGGCAAGGTCAACTGGATTGATTATCTATATGTCCGCAAAATCGCCGGATACGATGCCAACGAGCAAAAAGAACCAGCCAAAGCCACCGCCGCCCGGAATGCCGCCCTGGATGCGACTAACAATCTGGTGCTTATCCTGACGATTATCGTGGCGGTCATCACCATTGGGCTGGGCATTTTCCTGTATTTGCGCTGGCAACATGTCAAGCGGACGGGTGGTATCGCCGAGCGTCATTTTTGGCAAACCCCGGCGATTATGCAACGCCTGACTCAAATTTTGCTAATTGTCGGGTCGGCAGGGGCGCTGATAATCTATGTTGTCACCGCCGTCAGCCAGGCCAATAACGGCATCGGCAAGGCCACCGAGGGATTTCCCTGGTTTATTATCGCCATTTGGTTACTATTCTTTATTGTGACTTACTTCTTGAGCCGCAGCACTTATAATCGGATTAAGGGCGACACCGGACGACTACGGGTGAGCTTCTGGGACCGGATGGATAGCGTAAAAACCCTGTTCTTGACCACCGTAATAACGGGAGCAATCCTTACCGTTTTGGGGCTGGTCATTTACTTTGTCGGCTTCTGGATTTTCCAAAACTTCTGGGCAGCCATGCTGCTGGGGGCGCTAGTGACCGCCGGAATCGGGTGGGTACTGGCGCTCCCGGCCTTGCGAGTCAAAGGCCCATATCTCTCGATGGTCACGATTGCCTTTGGCACAATTGTCTATGAAGTGGTCAACTCGACTACTCTGCAACCGATTCTAGGCTCACAAGGCGGGTACGGGCGGCTGCCTTATCCGATTACCGAGCGCAACCCAAAATCTGACCTGATTTATCCTTCGCTTGAGTCAAGCGTCATTAAAATCGAGTTTTTCTGGACTGGGATGATCGTGGCGCTCTCAGCAGTCCTCGTGCTGTATATGATTCGCAGCTTTATTCGCACTCGCTGGGGACGCTCACTCGTCGCTATCCGGGAGAATGAGATTGGGGCTGGTTCAGTCGGTATCAATGTCACTCGCGCCAAAACCCTGGCCTTTGTGATGAGTTCGGTGCTGGGCGGGGTCGGCGGGGTACTGCTGTCTTATAGCTTTGGCTCGATTGATCCCAGCTTCTCGCTCTTGTCGGTCTCGGTTGGCTATGTCACGATGCTAATTCTAGGTGGCTCTGGTACGCTGTACGGCCCGGTCATTGGGGCAATCCTGATTACCATTATCCCCGAATTTTTGAAGAATATCAGCGATGATAAGCTTTTGGCCCGCTTTGTCTTCGCCTTCGATGGGCTTAACGGCTATCTGACCCCGGTTTTACTGGCTCTCTTGATAGTCGGCTATTTCGTGGCCCGACGAGTTCTGCGGAATGAACGGCTGGCGAGTTATCTAGGGTGGGCTGCCGGAATCGTGGTCATCCTCAACAGCTACGAAATCTTCAAATCACTGACTAACGCCCTGGGGAGCGTCAACGGCATCGGCTTTGTCAAAAGCAATTTCGATGTGACCGATTGGCTGGTTATACTATTATTTTATGTCCTGATAATCGTTGGGCTGGTAATTGCGCCGCCTGCCGCCCGCAAAATCGCGGTGCGGACGATTGCCGCCGCCTTTATTCTGTTCATCCCGACTTTCTTCAAGCTGGGTTACGGTTATGTTCGGGGGGATGCCGCCCCAACCTTTAAGGCGGTTACGGTGCTACTCTCGATGTACGGCGCGATTCTGTTGTACTTCCTGTATTTAGTACCGAGCGGGATTGGCGGGTTGGTAGGCCGGTTTATTGACCGCTTCTTCCCCACCAGCCACAAGATTAATTATCGGCGACTGGGGGCAGAGCAAGCCGCTTCCGCCGATGCCAGTGGCCCGGAAGTAGTCGCCGCCAAGCGTACCCTGGCTTTCCACCGTGAACATTCCAGCGACCATCAGGAAATATTGCGGCTGGCCCGCGTCACCCGCGATTTCAAGGGCTTGCGGGCGGTAGACTCGGTAGAAATGAAGCTGCAAGACGAAACCGTCCATGCCTTGATTGGGCCAAACGGAGCGGGCAAAACTACCGTCCTGAACCTGATTAGCGGGCTATATTCGGTCTCATCGGGCGAAATTCTCTTTAAGGGCGAGCGGATTGACGGCTTTAAGCCGCATCGTATCGCGGAAGCGGGTATCAGCCGAACCTTTCAGAACCTGCAAGTCTTTGGCGACATGAGTGTTATTGAAAATGTTATGGTCGGCTTTCATCTGCACATCCGGCAAGGATTTTGGCCTTCCCTATTGGGATTGCCCCAGGTTCGGGCCGAGGAGCAGCGGATTGAAGCCCTGGCGATGGAGCTTTTGAACTTCGTCGGCTTGGGCGAGCGAGCCTACAACAAGGCCAAAGATTTACCCTACGGCCTCCAGCGGCTACTTGAAATCGCCCGCGCCCTGGCGGTCGAACCCCAGATTTTGCTGCTGGACGAGCCAGCGGCTGGTCTGAACCCGCAAGAAGTCGAAGAAATGGTCAAGCTGATTCGCAAAATCAAGGCCGAAGGGGTTACAGTCCTGCTCATCGAACACCATATGGACCTGGTAATGGAGATTTCGGACGAAATCACGGTGCTGGACTATGGCAAGAAAATCGAGGAGGGCGACCCGGCAATGGTGCAAAACAGTCACAAAGTCAAAGAAGCTTACTTTGGCCCGGAGGTAGTCTTAGATGCTAGAAGTTAAAAACGTAAAGGCGGCCTATGGTCGGATTGAGGCCATCAAGGACATTTCCCTGACGGTCAACCAGGGCGAAATCGTGGTGATTGTAGGTCGCAACGGGGCGGGCAAGACCACCACCCTTAAAACTATCTCCGGGATTTTAAGGCCGCGTCAGGGCCAGATTATCTATGAAGGCGAAGATATTACCGGGGTATCGTCCCACAATATCGCCCGGTTGGGCCTGAATATGGTGCCGGAAGGTCGTCAGATTTTCGCCGACCAAACAGTGTGGGATAACCTGAACCTGGGGCTGAACACCCGGCGGCTCAAGGACAAGACCGCTCAGGATAGAATCGAATATTGCTTTAACCTTTTCCCACGCCTCAAGGAGCGGGTTAAGCAACAGGCCGGGACGCTTTCGGGCGGCGAACAGCAAATGCTGGCCCTCAGCCGGGCCTTGATGCAAGGGCCAAAGCTTTTGATGCTGGATGAACCTTCGTTAGGCCTTGCCCCGATTATCGTCACCGAAATCATGCAAGCTATTCGGGAGTTGCGGGCCAAAGACGGGATTACGATTTTGCTGGTCGAGCAAATGCGCTATGCCCTCCAGATTGCAGACCGGGCCTATGTCATCAAGACCGGGGGTATCGTCTGGCAAGGGACTGGGGCCGACGCTTTACTCTCGCCGGAAGTGGAAGAAGCCTATTTGGGCAAGCGCAAGGAGGTCGCGGTCAGCGAAGGCAGCTCCGAAGCGGCCCAGGAATAAGTTTAGACATAAAGAGGTCGAGGGTTTTTGATAGTTTTATCAAAAACCCTCGACCTCTTTTATATCTGAGAAGGCAGCTTTACCGGCTAGACCGGCGGCGCTTGATGCGCGTCCAGCCATAAGCGGTAGTCGCCAATATCAGAATCGCGCCTAAGCCGATGCCGATATAAATGGTCGAACCAGTTTCAAGGCTGCTACCGCCCTGACCACTGGCTGGCAGTCCGCCAGTTGCGCCACCCTGACCCCCGGTCGCGCCACCACCGGCCACCGCTTTTATCTTGAAACTGAGCAATTCTTCGGCCTGGCGACCTTCATATTCCTTGATACTATCGGCGGCTTGCAGGGTCGCCGGGTCTGAAACGTAGGGCAAGCCTTTAACTGTTACCTGCA
This sequence comes from Chloroflexia bacterium, assembly GCA_038245615.1. Lineage (GTDB taxonomy): Bacteria > Chloroflexota > Chloroflexia > Chloroheliales > Chloroheliaceae > 54-19. Next base: position 65,579 of record JBBRSG010000003.1, read on the forward strand.
AACTATCCTTGCTAAAATTCAAGATGGCATAGCCGTAAGTCACAAAACTGGCAAAGTTAATCGGTTCGGCCTTACCTGCCGCGCCTTCTTTGCTGCGAATGCTGGCAAGGTCAAGGCCGGGAAAATCGGCTTCAAGCCCAATCGGGTCTAGCCCCGCTTGCTTGAGGCCCTTTAGTTCACCTTTGGCGTTGGGTACCTCTCCGTTCCAAATCGGTAGGGTCTTTTTGTCGGCATCACGGAGCGAAAGCCCTTTGATATCTGCCAGTTCGCCCAGCGGTTGACCGGCACTAGCCCCAATCGGCCCGGTCAAAACTTCGATGGCATTGCGGGCCGATTTCCGGGGTGATTTGGGGTCTTCCATAACCGTATTGTACTTGAGGTTGTTGACGATACTATAGTGATTGTCGGTGGTCAGGAACACCACATTATCAATCGCGTTGTCGTCAATAAACTTCAGCACCTTATTGCGCTCACAATTATAGCCACCCGACCACGATTTACCGCTATCCTGGTCGCTGCCGACCTGGTCAGCCGTACCAAGTTGCTGCATCGGGGAGGAAATAACGACCACTTTCCAGGTGGCCTGACGCTGTTTAGCCCCTAAAAGAGTATCCTGAAACCACTTCAATTGGGGTGCGCCCAACATGGTGCGGGAGCAACTGGCGGCCAAGGGGTCATCACTTTTTGCCAGCCGCACATCCCGATAAGTGCGGTCATCCAGAATTATAAGCTCGACATTCGCGCCCCAGGGAATCGTATGGTAAAACTTGAAAGTTTGGTCGGTGCGATTATCGCCGGTGGAGGGCAGCGACTCTTCCCGGACTGGCTGGTATTCCCGGTAAGCTTGAATACGGGCCTTAAAGCCATCCGATTTATTGACAAACTGCCCATTGGTCTGTGCGCCACCTTCATTATAGGGCGGGGCAGTCTTGTCGGCTTTGGAAGCCCCGGTCTCGTGGTTATCAAAGACCGAGTATTGCCCGAACAAGCGATAAAGGTCGAGCATCGGAACCATCTTGCTGGGCGAATTAGGGCGAGGTTCGCGGTTTTCGCGGTACTTGAAGCGATAGCCATTCAAGTCCTCGACCGCAGTCGTACCTGCCAGGTCAAGGGTTTCGTAAAGCAGGTCGCCCAGAAAAAAGAAATAATCCAGGTTTTCCTTATTCAAACTGTTCAACAGGGGATAGGGCTTCCATTTCCAATCGGCATCCCCGGCAAAAGCCATCGTTACGGTAGCGTTATCAGTCGGAGCATAAGCCGTCTTGAAGGTCCCCACCGGGCTGATATTTGCCCCGGCCTTAAAGCGATAATAGTAGCGCGTACCGGGTTTGAGGCCAGTAGCGAGCGGTTTGACCGTAAAATCGGTGGCGGCACTAGTCTGCACCGCCGGTAACACGGTGGGGTTCTCGAAACCGGAGGTCAATGAAATCTCCGGGGTTACGCTGGTGGCCTCCGGGGTGCGGGTCCACAAAACTGCGCTGTCGCTGGTCATATCGCCGCTGGCAACCCCATAGGCAAATGGCCCGGTTACGGGCGGCGTAACTTGGTTCAAGGTCGGGCGGGTTGGGCTGGCCTGTAGCTCGCCTGAAAAACCCATCAGTAGAGAGAGTACAAGCAGCATTACAACCAAAAGGCGCGGCCCAAAAAACTTTTGTCCGGTCATCGCAAACATACCTTATCCTCTATTCTTCTTTTACAGAGCAATCAATGGTCTACAAGCAAGTGGGCATACTGCCATGCTATATTTAGCACCTAGAAGTAAAGGATATATTAATGTCTGGTTAATAATTCGTTATTAAAATAGGGAACGGGGTTCAGGGGTCGGGGTCAAGGAATTTACCCCCAACGGGGGCGAGGCGGCGATTAGGCAACTCAGTCCTCAGTCCTGCCTTTCCCCCGCCCAAATTATTCTGCGTCCTGGCTAAGTTCGATTAGCACGCCGCTGCTGGCTTTGGGATGAACAAAAGCGATCATTTTATGGTGAGCGCCGGGGCGCGGGGCGTGGTCAATCACTTGCAGGCCGCGCTCTTTCATTTCTTCCAGGCTCTCGCTGACGCTATCCACGTCCAGGCAGATATGGTGAATACCTTCGCCGCGTTTGGCGATAAATTTGGCGACTGGCGACTCGTCATTCAGAGGTTCGAGCAATTCAAGGCGGCTTTCGCCCACCGGCAAAAATGCTACCCGTACCCCCTGGTCTTCTACCACCTCAAAACCCAGGTTTTCCAGGCCCAAAGCTTCGCTATAGAAACCTAGCACGGCCTGAATATCCTTGACCGCAATCCCGATATGGTCTATTTTCTTAACTGCCATTTTCTTCTCCTTTTGAATAGTGGTCAGTGGTCAGTGGTCAGTAAGAAAGTTTTGAGTTTTGAGTTAAATTGCCAACCTTAGCCGGATTTCTTCCGTCTTCCATCTTCCGTCCTGCATTTACTGACCACTATTCACTTTCATTGCGTTTTGTAGACCGGAAAATTCTAGCAGCAAAGGGCAAGGCGGGAAAATCAAACAGCTAATCAATAATTACTATTGATAATTAACGATTTTCCAATGATATATATTCTTGACATGGTGGTAGGTGGGCCTTATAATGATGACCACGAGAATAGCTTATCAAAGATGATAGTAAAAGCTTAGTTATAGAAATTGAAACCAGGGTACACAAGGTGCAATCCTGCTAATAAAAATTAACCCAGGCTACTCAGGGTGTTAAAATTTATCCTGTTAATCCTGTACATCCCTGTTAAATGTATTCAAGGAGTTTATTCAGATGACTGCAATAGAGCAAAATACCTTTGAAAGTGAAGTTTTGGAGGCCGAACAGCCAGTCTTAGTCTATTTCTGGGCAACATGGTGTCAGTCCTGCAAAATGATGTCGCCTAAGATGGACCAAATGGCGGCGGAGAATGCCAGTCGCTACAAAATGGTGAAAGTGGACATCGGCGAAAATCCCGAACTAGCCGAAAAATACGAGATAATGGCAACCCCGACCCTGATGCTATTTAGGCCAGGCAAATCCAAACCCGCCGAAATCCACGCCGGTTTCGGGGCCAGACCCTACATTGAGGAAGTGCTGGAAAAATACCTTTAGAGTCGCCCTTTCGATTTTAGCCACTCGATGAATTTTTCGGGAGCAGGCATAGTCGAGAGGCGGCCCTGACGTACCAGACTCCAATCGTCGAATTCACCGCTCTGTTTGATTTCCTGCAAAGTGACCGGGGTAGGCAGCATTCGGACAAACTCGACATCTATTACCCAGATTTTGGCTTCCTGGGGGTCGGGGCGTGGCTCGGAAACGACCCGCGCCAGCCCCATAATTGCCGCTACCCCTTGACTGTGATAAATCAAAACCTCGTCGCCGGGCCGCATTGCCTTGATCGCCTGAAGCGCCTGCGGACTACGCACTCCGTCCCAGGTTGTTTGTCCGTCGCGCTCCAAATCGGCAATCGAATAGGTTTGCGGGTCGGTTTTTGCCAGGAAATAGCTCATCTCAGCTTGCCAACTCCGTTTCAATCTTGCCGACCAGCTCCGGCGCCTCCGGCTTAACCGCAGTGGCGAAGCGAGCCACAATCTCACCCTTTCGGTTAATTAGAAATTTTTCAAAGTTCCACTTCACATCGCCCGGAGGTTCGCTTTCGCTGGTCAATTTGGTGTAAAGCGGAGCTTGCTGCGGCCCTTTGGTGTGTATCTTGTCGAACATATCGAAAGTAACCCCGTAGTTGACCTGGCAGAAAGCTTTAATATCTTCGTTAGTGCCGGGTTCTTGTCCGCCATAATCATTGGAGGGAAATCCCAAAACTTCCAGACCCTTTTCTTTGTACTGCTTGTTCAACTGCTCCAGACCGGAGTATTGAGGAGTGTGGCCTCATTTTGAGGCTACATTCACAATCAGCAGCACCTTGCCGCTATAATCCGCCAGCGATTTCTCCTGCCCGTCAATCGTCTTGACGGTTACATCCGAAATATTTCCTTTTGACATTGTAAGCTCCTTTTAAAAGTGGTCAGTGGTCAGTGGTCAGTAGAATTTACGATTTACGATTTAAAGCGGTCAGAGGTATTTACTCAGCACTCAGCCCCGTATTTCACTGACCACTGACCACTGACCACTACTCATCATCATCCTCAGTCTCAGTATCATCCTTATCTTTGCCGCCTTTGATGACCCGTAGGCCGAGGGCCTGGGCATCAGCGCGACGCGAATTTGTTTTGCTATCTTTCTGGTCTTTCTGATTATTCGAGCTATTAGGGGCGCGTTCTGGTTGGGTGCGCCGGGGCGGGCCGGGGGGAGCGGCAGCGAGAGGCGCAAGGGCCGGGAAGAAATCCAGGTCGCCAGGGGCTTTCATCAGCTTGGCGACCTCGGCCCGTCGGTAGAATTCCAGCAGCCCGCGCAGAATCGGCTCATTCAAGTCGTGGCGCTGCAACCGATAATGAGCGTCGAGGGCTTCGGCGGGTAGCCCGGTGCTGGCCTCCAGCCGACTCAAAAGGGTCGGGCGCTGGTCCTGGCTGTGTTGCAACCCTTCTCGCAAAGCCACTATCAGGGAGCGTACCTGAGCGGTGGCGTTTTCCTCGCGCTTGGTCCAATCCTTACGAACCGCAAAAAGATAAGTCGGCAAGGGCAAGCCGGTCATAATCCACCACGCTTTGGTGATGTCTTCCACAAAGTAGCCTTTGGATTTGGCCCAACCTGCCGCTCGCATCGCCGCCTCGCCACTGATAACACATGCTTCGCTTGCCCCGTTGAGGGCATCGAGGGCCGCCGCCTCGGTCAAGACCGGACGGGTATCCGGGGCTATCCCATAGTAGGTCGGGGCAATCAGCTTGAGGATTATCTCGCCCATCGCACTATTGGGCGAAATAGCCACCCGAACTTTCTCCAGTTGGTCGAGCCGCTTGATGCTGACCAGAAAGATGCTATCGGCGGCGAGGTCGAAAGCCCGCACCGGGGTCGGCAACAGCAGCAAGCTGGCGGTATTGGCGGCATAGGTCAAGGGCGACACCGGGGCAATATCCAGATTGCCATCCAGCAAATTCTTTTCCAGGTCAGAAAGCGAAAGCGTTTTGGTGGTTGTGCCGCCGGGCAGCGAAACCCATCCGGCTTCGATTGGGAAGAAGAGCGGGGCTAAATCTGCATCATTGGTAATACCCAGCCTGAGCGTCATTTATTCGTTACCCTATCCATTATTATTAAGAAGCGCCAACCTGAATTACGTCAATATTACATCAATAGTTTTAACTATTTCCACCGGGTCAAAATAGTTTCCCGATCAAAAAGCCCCAGAGCGGCCCGGTAAGCAAAAAAAGCAATAACCAGGAGCGCCGCCAGTCCCAGCCCCATCAAGAGCCATGTCATATTGAAAAACCCCAGAGCAATCCCGATTACAATCGCCACTACCGGCAGGGCCATCAGACTGCCAGATTGCTGGGCCGCCCGCGCATCACGTGACCGGGCCGAAATCGTCACCCCGACCATAGTAGTCACAAAGGCCAGCAGGGGAGTCCATAGCCCAATCGTCAGCAGCCAGAGCGGAATATCTATCCGACTGAAAACTGCATCCGACAAAAACAGATTTAGCAGCGCGACTAGCACCACAAAACTGAACCAGCAGAGCAAGGTAGTTGGCACAATCGCTGCCAGACTCTTGCCCAGAAGAAGCTCATTAGTCCGCACCGGGGTAGCCAGCAAGGGTTCAAGGCTTTTGCGCTCTTTTTCGCCGACCACACTATAGGCTGCGATGGTCATTGGCAACACCACCGGCACTGGCAGAAAGAAACTAAAGGCAATCGCCATCAGTCCGGCCACGATGCCCGGTTTATCACAGGCCGCCAACCCGCCCAACTGGGTGCAATTGCCGACCTGGGTTGGGCTGTGCTGGACCGCGAAATCGGTAATGACCACGTTAAAAAATAGCACCGTCCCTACCGGCAGCAAGACCATCAGCACCGGAAAAAGGGCCATCGTCTGAAAAAAGGTCTTATTACGGCGAATCTCCATGAGTTCTCGCCGCAGTATCAGCAACATCCGTTCCATATTTTTTGAGATACTTCTTAAAAGGCTAGATATGAGCTATCACTTGACTACATTTATTAAATTCATTAGTCCCGCTGCGCTCGCGGTTGAGCGGCTCGGCCCTCAGCCTTGTATTTTTCGACCTTAGACCTTAGATTTTAGACCTTCATCCGCTATTTTTGTCATAAACTCAGCCAACCATTGCTCGGTAGCTTTGGGCGACTGCAACCGAATTACTTTCAGGTGAGCGTGTTCGGGTTGGGCCAGGATTTGGGGATACTCACGCCGTTTTTTACGGTGGGTCTTGATGGCCCACCACAAAAGATTATTGTTCGGTATCAGCAGGTTTACGACACTTTCGCGGTTGCCATTACAAATCAACTCTTTTGTGACAATCCGATGGGTCGTCCGTCGGGTCAAGCGCCACAGGTTCACCCGGAGTGGGTAATCCAGCCAGATAAGGGTTTCGGCCTGTCCCCACACCAGCGGACGCACCTTGCTGTAATTGCCGTCCACCACCCAGCCCACCGGGTCGCCTAGCGCCTGTTCCGCTCGTTGCCAGAATACCTCGTCCGGGGCTTCGACCCAGTTCGGCTCCCAGTGTAGAGCGTCCAGCTCGATATACTTTGTCCCAATCAGGCGGGCCAACTTGCGGCCCAGGGTGCTTTTGCCCGACCCGGTTTGACCGATAATCACGACGCGGCGACCCAGCTCACTACTGGTTTCTGAACTGACAGGTTTACTTATTGCTTCCACTTCCGCAGCTATCCCCTCAAATCGCTTTCGTAAATAGGCCTGCCTAACCAGCCGCTATTATCGCCTGTTGGCCCTGACACGTCAAGGTTTATCGCTATTACACAAATCTTTAATACTTATTGGCATAACCATTGACATTGACAATCGTGACGAAGATAAGTGGCTTTAGGTCAATTTTGTGTGTTATAATTTTCCCGCAATGACACCGACCAAACATGGCTATCCAGATTCTTGTAGATTTATTTTAGGACTTTCGTTTGAAGCATCCTGGGGTATTACCCTGGCAGGAATGCCAGGGGATAAGTAACCCAAATTCAGGTTGCAGGCGAAAGTGTTGATTTTATTTTAGCGAAGAGAAGAAGAATGACAACTGAAACCGATTTAAAATTGGCGGCTGAAAGTCAAGCCACCAAAGCTAATGGGGCAAGTGTACCGATAACCTCACCTTTGGCAGAAGCGCAGAAGAAGTCAGACCGGGAACGCAACCTGGAAATATATCGTACCATGCTGCTGATTCGGCGACTGGAAGAAAAGACCGCCGAAGCCTATACCCAGGGTAAAATCGGCGGTTTTTTGCATCTTTATATTGGACAGGAAGCGGTGGCAACCGGCGTAATTTCGGCCCTGGAGCCAGATGACCATTTGGTTACGCATTACCGCGACCATGGCTATGCTATCGCCAAAGGCTGCGATCCCGGCAGAATTCTGGCCGAGATGTATGGCAAATCTACCGGGCTTTCGGGCGGCAAGGGCGGCTCAATGCACCTCGCCGATGTCAAGCGCCATTTCTGGGGCGGTTATGCCATCGTCGGCGGACATCTGCCGTTGGCGACCGGGCTGGCTCAGTCTATCAAGTATCAGGGTAAAGATGAAATAGTGGTCTGCGTGATGGGAGACGGCTCGACCAATATCGGCATGTTCCACGAGTCGCTGAATATGGCCTCGCTCTACCAGTTGCCGATTATCTATCTGGTCGAAAATAATCTTTTCAGTATGGGTACTCCGCTCAAGGAGCATACCTCGCTGCCTGAGATTCATCAGAAGGCCAGAGGCTACGGAATGCCCGGTGATCGCTTTGACGGCATGGACATTGATGTGGTGTACGAACACGTGGCGACTGCCGCCCAACGCGCCCGCACTGGCGGCGGGCCTAGCCTGCTGGAAGCGATGACCTACCGCTTCCGGGGACATTCGATGGCCGACCCCCAGTTCTATCGCACCAAGAGCGATGTCGAGGAAGTCCGTTCACACCGCGACCCGATTCAGATTCATGCCCAGCGCCAGATTGAGCGGGGCGTGTTTTCGGAAGCGGATACCAAACAGATTGCCGATGAGATTGACCAGATGGTCATAGACTCGGCCCGTTTCGCGGACGAAAGTCCTTTCCCCGAACCTGAAGCCCTCTGGGCGGATGTGTATGTCCAGGAACATAGCTAAGATAAGCTGGATTTAGTTAGTTAGAAGGATAATAATGGCAGAAGTTACCTACCGCGAGGCTCTGGCCCAGGCTTTGCGGGAAGAAATGCATCGCGACGACAAGGTTTACTTGATTGGCGAGGATATTGGGCATTACGGCGGCTCGTATGCCGTGACCAAAGGCTTTTTGGATGAGTTTGGGGCAAAACGGGTGATAGATGCCCCGATTGCCGAAATGGGCATCGTGGGGACAGCGATTGGCGCGGCAATGGACGGATTGCGCCCAGTCGCCGAACTGATGACGGTCAACTTTGCGATTCTGGCCCTTGACCAGATTGTGAACCACGCCGCCAAGCTGCATTATATGTTCGGCGGACAAATCAAAGTCCCGATGGTAGTCCGCACTGTATCGGGCTGGGGACAATTGGGGGCGACCCACTCCCAGAGCTTTGAAGGCTGGTTCGCCCACGTTCCCGGCCTCAAGGTGGTCACTCCGGCCACCCCCGCCGATGCCAAAGGCATGCTCAAATCGGCGATTCGGGGCGAAGACCCGGTAATTTTTATCGAACACAGCTTGCTCTATGGGGTCAAAGGCGAAGTCCCGGAGGACGACAATTTTCTGTTGCCGCTTTCGGGCGCACAGCTCTTGCGCGAAGGCCGCGATATAACGATTGTGACCTATAGCCGTATGGCGATTCTGGCGCTGCGGGCAGCGGCAAAGCTGGCCCAGGAAGGCATCGAAGTCGAGGTTATAGATATGCGAGCCTTGCGCCCGCTCGATATGCAGCCCGCAATTGAGTCGGTGATGAAGACCAATCACGCCGTAATTCTTTCGGAAGATTGGCGCACCCTGGGGATGGGGGCAGAACTGGCGGCCCAGATTTACGAACACGCCTTTGATTACCTGGATGCGCCGATAGCGCGGGTCGCTTCGCTGGAAGTCCCCATGCCCTATAGCAAAGTCCTGGAGCGAATGGTCGTCCCGGACGAGGAAAAGCTGATTAAAGCAGTCAAAGAAACTCTTAACCGCGCCTAACTATCAAACCGCTAGTACGCAATCGGCTTACAACCCCAAATAGCTATATCTATAGAACTTTTTACTGTAAAAAGTTCTATAGATATAGCTATTGTTGGCTAGGGGCGTTTGGTTTTCAAGCAACGAATTACTTCGTCAGCATACGGGAGTACAATGAAACCAAATGTAGCCGCGATGATACCAGCCATGTAGCCCTTTGAGAAACGCCGCTGCTTCCACTGCAACCGCCATTGCGGTTTCTTACTGCCTCGACCAAAAATAGCCTGAACCTGCTCCCAATGCAAAATAGCCATAAAAGACAGGGCCATCACTGGCATAACTTCCAGAAAGCTGTGAATATGTTGTTCGTTAGGGGGTATTTCGCGCCCGCTATCTACTGCCAGTTGTATATCCCAAAGAATAGTAGCTTCGTGGGCCAGCATTGCGCCACTCATAACGGTTAGCACCAACGGGTTGACTTCTAATAGCAAAGCCATCACGGTTGGCACCCCAATTTCCGCCATCATCAAGCAGTGAAGCAGCGCTTCTGGGGTGCCACTGGTCTCTTCAATTTTTGTGCGCCGATGCATAATATAATCCAAAACACTTGGCGCAAACCAGGCGGGCAGCATAAGGTAAAGTAAATAGCGTTGGGTCGCCGTTTCAACGTCGGTGGCATTTGGTGAAATATGAAGCTGGGGGGTATGTTCCCAATCGCGGTAGGCCGCTTGAAGCGACTCAGATAAAGTATTGCCGGCCTTGGTTAAGTCCAACCAATCGCCGATTGTCGTATTTTTGCTCAAAACTACCTCCTGAGTTCTGACAATTATTCCTTGTCATACGACTTGTCTTCGGGAGTTTCTAACCCGATATTGCCATACCCACCGGGGTCACTGGTACTTGCCTCGCTGCCCAAGCCCTCGCCAATTTCGACGGATTGACTGCTTTTACCACTGGCAAAACGGGCCGCATTACCTAAAGTTGCCCAAACTGCCGCCTCGGAGGTGCGGCACTGTTGAGCAATTTCAAAAACACTCAGGCCGTTTAGCGCCCCATGCACCATTGCACCCTCTTTATCCGGCAACTGTTCGGCTATTCCGGGCGCTAGTTGAAGTTGCTCGACTAGCTGTTGCATTTGCTCTTGTGAAGTTTGTGCCATTTATTTGACCTTTCTGATTTTCAGGACTTGGCTTGGAGTCGAGTGGAAGCCCGAAATATTTTATTTTTTGAAAAAATTTACTGAGTAAATTTTTTCAAAGATATAAAAACATGGTTTTGTGGTATACCACATGAGTCAGCTTGACCGAAAATTTGAGTGAGCGAAAGTCCTATTTTTAAGAATTAGGATTAAAAACCGCTCGGACACAGTTATCGTGCTTATGCTTAAACATCTCATAAGCTTCTTCAGCCTGGTCTAGCTTCATGTGGTGGGTAATAGGGAAGGACGGGTCGAGTTTGCCTTCCACAATCATCGCCAGCAAAGGTTTGAGGTAACGCTGGACGTGGGTTTGTCCGGTTTTAATAGTTAAACCTTTACCGAAAAGCGCCCCTATCGGAAATTTATCGGCAAAACCGGCATATACCCCAGGGATAGACACCGTGCCACCTTTGCGGCAAGCCTGAATCGCCTCGCGCACCGCATGAATCCGGTCAGTTTCCAGGCGTAGGGTTTGCTTTACCTTATCGTAAACCCCTGGCAGACCAAAACCATGCGCTTCCATGCCAACCGCATCAATACACGCATCCGGGCCACGTCCCCCGGTCAGCTCTTTCAAAGCTTCGGTTACGTTCACTTCGGAGTAATTTAAGGTCTTGGCGTTGGTGTGTTTGGCGGCCATTTCCAGGCGCTCCGGGTAGCGGTCAATCACAATAACTTGCTCTGCGCCTTGCAAATAAGCACTTAGCGCACAAAACAGACCAATCCCACCTGCTCCCCAAACCGCCACCGTATCGCCCGGTTTGATGTTGCAGTTCAAAGCGGCGTGCCAGCCCGTGCAAAGACTATCGGAAAGGAAAAGCAACTTATCGTCCGGTATCTCTTCCGGGACTTTGATAGGCCCAACATCGGCGAATGGCACGCGGGTAAACTGAGCCTGACTACCGGCATAACCGCCTAGTAAATGGGAATAGCCATAAATCCCCGCCCCGGCATAGCCGTACATCGTCTCCATCATTGCGGCATGGGGGTTAGAGTTATCGCATAACGACCATTGCTCGGTCTGGCAGTAATAGCACTTGCCGCAAGAAATCGTGAACGGCACAACTACTTTGTCACCGACCTTTAAGTTTGTTATTTCGCGCCCGACTTCAACGACTTCGCCCATAAACTCATGCCCGATAATGTCGCCGGGCATCATAGTCGGTACATAACCATCGTAAAGATGTAAATCCGAGCCACACAGCGCTGCCGAAGTTACTTTGACAATTGCATCTCGCGGGTTGAGAATAGTGGGGTCGGGGACGGTTTCGACCTTTACTTTGGTGGGAGCTTCCCAACAAATTGCTTTCATTAGCTGGATTCCTTCCTGTTAAGCGTCGGTTTTACGACCCGATGACTGGCCTTTAATCGTGGAGGTTTCACCCGCTTCGATTAACTGCTTTAAGCGCCGCAAATCTTCTTGTACAGTAGTTTCGGGGTCTTTCCTCAAAAGTTTAGCGGCGACCACCCCCAATTTTCCGATGGGCGGTTCGTATTCCAGTTCAACTTTAACCTCGGTGCCACGTCCGCCGGGGGCCGGAGCGAAATGAACCGAACCAGCGTTGGCGACATCGCCACTTAGCGAAGACCAAGCGATAAGCCGATTAGGTATTTCGTTAATAATCTCGGCATCCCACTCGACTTTTTGGACTACCGGGGCTTTAGCAACCCAATGGGAGCGATTGGGACTGGTGACGCTGACCGACTCTAAATGCGTCATAAACAAGGGTAAGTTCTCGAAATTGCGCCAAAAAGAAAAAACATCCTCCGGCTTGGCATCAATCGTCAGGCTTTTGACTACTTTGACCGAGCGACTGGCAACTACCCCACCTTTGCGCCCGGTAGTTTTAGGGGCAGTACTAATTTCCAGTAATTGATAAAGCCAGCTTTTGCCAGTCACCCCCCGATAGATAGAATCTGCGCCCATTCCCATCAAAAATAACCCGGAGAAACTGAACTTTCGTAAACCTTGCGCTACCATCATAGTGCCGCCAATGACCGAGGCAGCCCGTTCAATTTCACCTACATTAATATCACTGCCCCCGCCGATTAGGGACGAAACCGGCTTGGTTTCGTTTCCCAGTCCTAGAGCTTTTTTGACTTCTTCGCTTACATTCATAGCTTTTGCCTTCCCTAAATCTTTTCTCACTTGTGGTTGCTAAATTAAAGCTAGGATACTTCCTGCAAAATATATGCCAATAGACCGACTTTTCATCGCAAAATAAATTATTGGTGCAATAGAGTTAAGTTACCGGCACTCTTCTCAAAAATATTGGGAACTCGTTATACTTAGGATGGTTCGCATCATGATTAAAAATTTGAGGTTTGGGAAAATATTAGTAGAGGGGGTTGGCCTTCTGAAAACATTTATTTAGACTAAAGATATAGCCAAAAGAAAGGCTGTAGTGGTATAAAAATTGCTATTAAAGATTGCCACGAAGCCCAAAAATGCGCTTTTTGAGGAGGTAAGAAAGCATGGAAAGGTTACAGAACAGCCCTAAAGCGGTAATTGCCGGGGCGGGCCTGGCAGGTTTGGCCTGTGCCAAAAGGTTAGTAGATGCCGGATTTCAGGTCGAGTTGGTCGAGGCCGAACCAGTCCTAGGCGGACGTACCGCCAGTTGGCAAGATGAGGATAAGACGATTGAGAGCGGCATTCACACTTTCTTCGGGACGTATACCCATCTAACTCGGCTACTCAATGAAGTCGGTCTTAGCCTGGATGATGTAGTCAAATGGGATACCAAAATTGCGGTAGTAAAGCCTAATGAACAGTGGTTTATCTTCGGGATAGACCCCTTGCGCGACTTGCCAAGTACCATAGCCGGGGTGATTGGCAATAACAGCTTGCTAAATCCGGTAGATAAACTCACTTTGGGCCTCGCTTTCCTGAATGGTATTCTGGATAGCGCTGGTTACGAATCTCAAACCTTACAAGACTTTGCCCGTACTAACCACCTTGATGAGCAAATCTATGAGCGGGTTTTGCGTCCTCTAGCACGGGGCTTGTTTTTCCTCGAACCGGAAGAATTAACCGCGTATGCCGCCTTCACCCTGATTCGCAATAACCTTTTTTATCCGGTTAATTTTCGGACGGGGACTTTCCGGGGCGGGATGACCGAAGTGATGATTAACCCTTTAGCTAACTGGATTAGGAACAGAGGCGGTAGTATTCACGTCGGTAGCCCTGTAAAATCTATTCGCTATAATCAAAACCGGATTAGCGGCTTTGAACTGCGAAACGGTCATACTCTGGTTGGCGATGTATATGTATCAGCTTTACCGCTCGAAGTCTTTAAGAACATGATACCGCCCGACGTGCAAACTTTGCCTTATTTCCGCAAAATAAAAGCGATTGAGACCGTTCCTGCAACTTCGATACAATTGTGGTTTGATAAAAGTTTTATCGGGCGCGAGGAATTTGTTTTGCCGTCCCGTACCCCGCTGATTGTTTTGCAGGACGAGTCATTTGTTACTTTTCCGAGTGCTACTACCCGGATTTCGTGCCAGATAACTGACCGCAAGACCGATAGCTTTAGCGATGAGCAGTACATTGACCTGGCGGTCAGCGAACTCAGACGCTATTTTCCAGCGGCCTGGGGTGCCAACCTGGTCAAGTCGCTAGTGGTTAGACATCAAGCTTTTGCCATGAAACCCGGTACGGCCTTTCTGCGTCCAAATCAAGCTACCCCCGTATCAAATTTCTTTTTGGCGGGCGACTACACTCGTCAGGATTGGTTTACCACCATGGAAGGCGCAGTCCGCAGCGGAGAAAAGGCCGCCCGTAAAATTGTGCAATCCCGGTCCGCTAAAATCTAAAATCTAAGGTCAGAGAAATTTAACAGGGTTAGACAGGAGTGACCGGATGAATAATGATTGAGGACTGAGGGTTTCAATCGTAAATTCTAAATCTCCCTGACCTCCGATTTTAGATTTCAGATTTCGGCTTGCCGCGCCTGGTGGCTTGTTGCTGAATGAGCTTGGCGACCAGGCCAGTCCAGCCGGTTTGGTGGCTTGCTCCTAAACCCGCCCCGTTATCGCCATGAAAGTACTCATGGAAGAGTATATAGTCGGATGAAGACGGGTCACTGGGCGGGGTTTCCATCGGGCCGTTATAGGGCCGACGATGCTGGTCATTTAGCTCGAACAGCTTTATCAGGCGGCGCGAAAGCTCATCAGCGATTTCGGCGAGGGTCAAAAACAGACCCGACCCGGTGGGACACTCGACCTTGAAATCATCGCCGTAATAATGATGGAACTTTTGAAGAGCCTCGATCAAGAGATAATTAATCGGAAACCAGACCGGGCCGCGCCAGTTGGAATTGCCGCCAAACAGCCCGGTGCGCGATTCGGCGGGTTCGTATTCGACCCGATACACCGTCTCGCCTATATTCATTTCGTAGGGGTTGGCCTCGTGATATTTACTGATAGAGCGTACCCCGTAATCGCTCAGAAACTCGGTGGTATCCAGCATCCGGCGGAGTAATTGCTTCATGCGAGTGCAACGCACCAAGGCCAGCAAGCGGCGCTCGCCTTCGCCCGGATTCTGCCAGCGCGACACCAGGGCCGCCAAATCGGGGCGATGAGTCAGATACCATTCCAGCCGCAGTTTGAAGCCGGGCAACTTGTCCAGTAAATCCGGCTCAATCGTCTCGACTGCCAGCAAAGGTATCAAACCCACCAACGAGCGGACTTTAATCCGCCGATAACCGACATAGGGCAGGTGCAGAACATCGTAAAAGAAATTGTCCTGGTCGTCCCACAGACTTAAATCGTCCTCCCCGATATTGTTCATAGCTTTGGCAATTGCCAGAAAATGCTCAAAAAACTTGGTAGCGATGTTCTCATAGGCCGGATTAGTGCGGGAAAGTTCCAGGGCAATCGTCATCATATTGAGGCTAAACATCGCCATCCAGCTAGTGCCGTCGCTCTGCTCCAAAAATACGCCCTGGGGCAAAGGGGCGCTGCGGTCAAACACCCCAATATTATCCAGCCCCAAAAAGCCGCCCTGAAAGACGTTATTGCCCTCCGAGTCCTTGCGATTGACCCACCAGTTAAAACTCAGCAACAATTTGTGAAAGACCGTCTCCAGAAAATAGCGGTCAGCATGACCGTGCTGGCGTTGCTCGATTTTGTAGACCCGCCAGGCGGCCCAGGCCAGTACCGGCGGATTTACATCGTCAAAGGCCCATTCGTAGGCTGGAACGGCCCCGTTAGGGTGCTGATACCACTCCCGTACCAATAAATCTAGCTGGCTCTTGGCAAAGTGAGGATCTATCATCGCCAGAGGTATACAATGGAAAGCCAAATCCCAGGCCGCGTACCAGGGATATTCCCACTTATCCGGCATAGACATCACCCGCTCATTATAGAGATGCTGCCAATCCCGGTTGCGCCCGTATTTACGTTCCGGCGGGGGTGGAGGTTGGGAAGGGTCGCCGTCTAGCCATTGTTCGATAATATAATGATAAAATTGCTTGCTCCACAACATTCCGGCTAGAGCCTGACGCTGTACCCGCTTTTGGTCGGCGCTCATGCGGGCGGGTTGCAAGTCGGCATAAAACTCATCGGCCTCGGCCTTGCACCGGGCGAAAATTTCGGCAAAATCGGCGAAAGGGGTCGGGTTTATCGGAGCAGGGTCGAGGCTTTCGGCGGGGCGCACTCTGGTCAGCCGCACCCGAAAAATCGCCTCTGCGCCGGGCGCGATGGTTTGGACATAGTGGGCCGCGACTTTAGTACCAACTTGAGCCGGATTGACCGCCGCTTTTTGGCCCTGGACGATATAATCATTGATACTATCTTTGACATAGGGTGAAATCGGCGGCACCCCGAAAAGGCGCATGGTGTTGGTTTCGTTTTCGGTAAAGAGCAATTCCGGGGTGTTATCGCAATACCAGAAGAAATCGCCCATCGTCGGATGCTCGGCCCGAACCGTCGAGGGCGGCGCACCAGTTTCGGTGGCGCAACTCAGATGCGGTAGACGCGGGTCGCGCCCCCAACTCCAGGTGTTGCGAAGCCACAGGGTCGGCAGCAGATGTAAATCCGCCGTTTCCGGCCCGCGATTGACCGCCCGTACCTGCATCAAAATATCGTCTGGCCCGGCTTTGGCATATTCGATAAAGATTTCAAAATAGCGATTTTCGGCAAAAACCCCGGTATCGGCTAACTCGTACTCAAAATCGCCCCGACCACGCCGCCGGTTCTCCTCGACCAGCTTGGTATAGGGAAAGGCAGTTTGGGGGTATTTATAGAGCATCTGGCAATAGCTATGAGTGGGAGTGCTATCGAGATAGTAATATTCCTCTTTTACATCCTCGCCGTGATTGCCTTCCTGCCCGGTCAGCCCAAACAACCGCTCTTTCAAGATGGGGTCTTGCCCGTTCCACAGCCCCAACGCCAGACAGATATGGCCTTTGTCGTCCGAAAAACCGCCCAGCCCGTCCTCGTTCCAGCGATAGGCTCGTGACCTGGCATGGTCGTGCGGGAAATAATCCCAGGCCGTGCCATAGGCGCTATAATCCTCGCGGACGGTTGCCCAGGCGCGTTCACTCAGGTAAGGGCCAAACTGTTCCCAAAGGGCTATCCCACTTTGGAGTTCATACAATCTTTGTTGCTCGGCGTTCATGGTGGCTCTCCTTTAGGAGTGGTCTAAAATCTGAAATCTGAAATCTAATATCGAAGAATACGGGGCTGAGGGCTGAGGCGCTTAAACCGCGAGCGCACCGGGGCTACAGCTAGTAACATTTGCGGATTGCTTTTTGGCGGTCTACCCTTGATAATGGCTTTTGCTGATACATAATTGAGGCCTGGTCATATAACGGCTGGTCATAACTGGTAGGGGCGGTGCTTGCCGCGCCCGGCGTGCCTCGATTTGAGCGCGACAAGCTCCGCCCCTACGAAATCAAATTTTGGATTTATGACTAACCCTCACTTAACCGGCTGCGAGTGATTTAGTTTTCCAGCACTCAGGATGTTAAAATGCCCTTACTGACTGACCGCCAAGAACCGGAAGATTTTGAGCCAACTCCGCCCGACGACCCTAACGAATACGCCTTGCGCTATCTCTATGGGGCGAATCGTCCGGCCCGGCTAGAATGGCAACGGGCGGGCAAAGTTTTGCTATACAGTGCTATTGCCGCCAATTTTATGGCCTTCTGGCTGTACGCCGGGTGGCTCGAATTTAGCTTTGTGGCCTGGCTGTTAGCAATGGCCTTGCTCATTATCTTCGTCGGCGGTCTAGTGGCGCTCTGGCTGCGACCTCGGCCCAAACTGGCCCTGACCCTGGCCTTCATTCCCGCCCTTATAACTATCCTCACCTTTGCCATCTTGCTCACCGGGCCACAATCCAGCGAAGCGGCCTACTTCGCCTTCTTCCTCCCCGGCAGCTTGACTATGGCTGCCGCTAGTGGGGTGCTGCTAAAATCCAGGACTGAGGACTGAGGACTGAGTATTTCAATCGTAAATCGTGGCCTCGCCCCATTATGAGTAAATCGTAAATCTTTAACCCTCGTCCTGATTTACTCACTCCTCCTCTAATACCTAAACCGAAGCTGCCAGACCTTCCAGGCCGCTTCGATGGCAATATTGGGACTCATTTTGGATACTCCCGCGCTTCTTTCGCTAAAGTGAATCGGCACTTCGGTGACACGGAAGCCGTGTAGCTGGCACAAATAGGCTATCTCGACCTGAAAGCAATAGCCGTTGGAGCGCACTTTCTCAAGCGGCAATTGTTCCAACACCTCGCGCCGAAACATCTTGAAACCCGCCGTCGCATCATGCACCTTGAGGCCTAGAATTGTGCGGGAATAAATCGAGCCGCCCTTACTGATAATCCGGCGCAACAACTTCCAGCGTTTGTCCAGCGACCCACCCGCGACGTACCGCGACCCCACTGCCACATCCGACTCTGGCATCACTTCCAGAAAGCGTTTGAGCATGGCCGGGTCGTGCGAAAAATCGGCATCCATCTCGACAATAAAGGTTGCTCCCTTGCGCAAGGCGTGTTGAAACCCGGCGAGATAGGCCGGGCCAAGCCCCAATTTGCCGGGGCGGTGCAGCACTTCCAACCGTCCGGGGTAGAGGGCCTGGGCCAATTCCTCAACGGTTTTGCCCGTCCCGTCCGGCGAATTATCGTCTACTACCAGCACCTGCAACCCGCTAATTCCCAATTGAAATAGGGTTTCCAATATTTTGCCAATATTCTCAATCTCGTTATAGGTCGGCATTACCACCATCACAATTTGCTCTGGCGTATCGCTACTGGGAACGGAAATGCCTGGGTCAAGCAAAATGCTTGAGGACGTGTTTGACATTAGCTGATTTTTACCTTCTCTTACCTTTTCGATTTTAGATTTTCACTTTGTAAATCTTGATGGTCGGGCCCGGATATTCGCGGCTTTCACCCTGAAACTGGCGCACCAGAGTAAATTGCTCGGCTATCAGCCGATAATTGCGGGCCGCTTCCGGGTCGGTGTTACTCAAATCATCATACTGGTAGGAACTGGCTACCAGATATTCAAACCCCTGCTGGCGATACCAGTCGGGGGGATGCGCCCCGATTGGACGTTGCTCCTCGGCGCTGCGATAGCGGTTGGCGGGCAGGGTCGGAGTATTTTGTTCCAGCCGCAACCGCGAACCCGGCGGAATATTGCCGACAATCCATTCGCCAGCCTGAGTACGGGTGTCGGGCTGCAAGTAATAGCGATTGGTCAAAATCGAGTTCAGGATACAGAAGTAGAACGCCCCGATACCGAGGCTTAATAACACCCCACCCCAAACCAGTTTTCGACGGCGCGACGACCATTGGGCCGGAAAATAATGCGCTATACCTCCGACCAGAGCCAAGAGAAAAACTGCTGCCAGGAGCGCCAGGGCGGGCAAGAGCGGCAACAGATTGCGGGCAAAATGGACTTTCGCCAGCGAGAAGAAAAAGTAACCCGCCAGCGGAAACGAGAGCAATAACCAGTCCTCACGGCGCTGCCGCACCAGGCCAAAAATAATTCCGCCCAGTACTACTAACGAAGCCTGATAGGTAAAGCCCTCTTGCCAGAAATCGCGCAGATAGGCCGACCAGCTTTCGCCTTCGCTGGCAACCCCGTGACCCAAAATCGTATAGTGCCGCACCTGCAAGGCCAGTTCGTTTAGAAACCCGGCCCAATCGAACAGAATAAAGGGACTGGTAGCAATAAAACTCAGCCCCGCCAGCCCTAACCCCCAACCCAGCCACTTGAGGGGCGGACGCTGGGGCTGCGCTCTTAGAAAGTGGGCCAATATCAAGGTCAGGACTATTATTCCGACATTATATTTTGAGCTAATAGTCAGTCCGGCGGCAACCCCGGCCCACCAATACCAACGACGCTCGCCGGTGCGATAGAGCAAAGCCACGAATAGCAGGGTCAGGGTTGCGAAAAATGTGACGATAATATCCGGGGTTATATAATGAGAGTGTTCGGTGTGCAAGGGCAACACCGCCAAAATCGCTGCCCCGACCAGCCCGACTGCCGAGCCATACAATACCCGCCCCAATCCCCAGGTGAGCAGCACAGTAGCCGTCCCAAGCGCCGCCGACATAGTGCGCCCCGCCAGATAGAAACCATCCGGCACAAGGTCTTTCAGATTAGTGTAAGCGTTGCTGCTGACCCCGGATAAAAACTGGGGTAGCGACACCCCGAACTGCATATAAAAAGGCAAGCTGGGCCATCGGAAAAAATGAGGGTTCAGGTCGCCGGTCTGGAGCATGGCGATAGCGGCCCGCGTCAGGGTTGGCTCGTCGGGGCTGTCAATATAGGGCAGGTTCTGGCGCAGGGCGGTAAACCGCAAAGCGGCAGCGATAGTCAGAATAAAGCCCAGCCCGACATATTCGGCTCGTACCCAAAGTCCGGTCTCCGACTTCCCCCACCAGCGCAAACCCGCCCCGGCAATTACCGCCCCAATCAGGCCCAACGAAACCAGCCGTGAGGGTAGCGCCAGCCACGTTATATACGCCGCCAGCCCTGCCAACCCCAAAACCCACCCAAAAAAGGTGGTCTGGACAATCCTCCGCCACCCGGCAAACTGGCTTTTTTTCGGCGCTTGCTCTTCCTCAAATTGCGGGCCGTATTGTTCGGCCTCTTGCTCGGTGGTAACTATTGCGGCGCTCCGTCTGGTCAGCTATCTGGCATCTATCCCCGGCCCACACTTCTGCTGGGTCGGGCTGATTTTAGCAGTAAACGAGCCTAGCGTCAACGCTCTCTAAGCTGGAAGAGCCAACCTGAGGTCAAGGCCGGTTATTTGGCCCATATCCAAATTGCAAAAAAGCGGCCGGACACCTCCCAAGTTTTTTAGAAACTGCTATAATAGCCTCGATAAGTTTTTTGGCCTATGCTTTGAATGAAGCGATAATATTTAGATATTCATCCTGATTTTAGCTCTGGCGCAGTGCGCCCAAACTATCTAACCAATGTACCGATTATTTGTAGCACTTGATTTGCCGGAGGATATTCGAGGCGAACTGGCCTTGATTTCTTCCGGTGTACCGGGGGCGCGGTGGCTGGACGATGAGCAACTGCACTTGACCTTGCGCTTTATCGGCGAGGTGGACGGCCTGCTTTACCGCGACATCAAGAAGGCGTTGTTCGATGTCAGCGCCGAGCCGTTTGAATTGTCCCTCAAAGGGGTCGGCACTTTCCCGCCGCGTGGTCAGCCGACGGTATTATGGGTCGGGTTGGAAAAGAGCGAGGCGCTATTGAGTCTCCATCGCAAAATTGAGAGCATCTTGCGGCAAATCGGGCTTGAGCCGGAAGCCCGCAAGTACAGCCCTCATATCACCCTGGCCTATCTCAAGGATGCCCCGATGTCGCGGCTGGGCGCTTTCCTGACCGAATACGCCCTGTTCCAGACTGCACCATTTGAAGTGACCGAATTTCAGCTTTATTCCAGCACTCTAACCAGCAAAGGCGCGGTCTACCAGATTGAGGAAAGCTACTCGCTGGAAGAAGAAGACCCATCGTAATGAAATGTATCAGGGGACGGGGGACGGGATTTTACTGACCAGTAACCACTATTTCACAGGAAATCCCATTCGCGGGGGGCGCACCAGCGCCAGTGAAATATAATTGGGATGGCGAGGATTAGCCGGAAGGTTCAGGATGTCCCAACCCCGACCCCTGTCTCCCGTCCCCATTTGCAAAGGAGTTTAGAATTTATGCCAGTAGACCCGAATTGCCTGTTTTGCAAGATTATCGCCGGGCAAATTCCCTCGGCGAAGGTCTATGAGGACGACAAGGTTTTTGCCTTTATGAATTTGCAGCAGAAAAACCCCGGTCATACCCTGGTTATTCCCAAAGAGCATCATCGCAATCTGTATGATATTTCGGAAGAAGTGGCGGCGGAAGTGGCCCGCGTAACAGTGCGGTTGGCAAAAGCGATTAAAGCCGCTTTTCAGCCGGACGGCCTGAACGCCTTGCAAAACAGCGAACCGGCGGCTATGCAGAGCGTTTTTCATTACCATCTGCATCTGATACCGCGCTATGAGGGTGATGACCTGTTTGCTATTTGGCGCAGCCCGGCGGCGACCCCGGAAGAATTAAATACCAACGCCGCGAAAATTAGGGCGGAATTAGCGTAATTTTAGCTGAAGTCAAGTAATTTATTAATTTAATTTAACTGGAGGACTTGATGGCAACCCCGGTAACTATGCCCCAGATGGGCTACGATATGACCGAAGGCTCTATCCAAAATTGGGTCAAGAAAGAGGGCGATAAGGTCGAAAAAGGCGAAACTCTCGCCGAAATCGAAACCGATAAAGCTACGGTGGACATGGAAGCCTATGCCAGTGGCATCCTCAAGAAAATTATCGTAGCGCCCGGTCAGCTTGTGCCGGTTGGAACGGTCATTGCGGTCATCGCCGACGAAAACGAGGTGGTAGACTGGAAAGCGTTGGGCGTGGACGGTGGCGGAGCAAGCGCCCCGGCTGCACCCGCCGTTGCACCTACCGCCACCGCCGTTGCACCTGCCGCCACCGCTCCGGCTTCTACCCTTGCGCCTGCTCCGGCAGCTTCGGCTACGCCTGCGCCGATAGCCCAGGTCACACCCGCTCCTACCCCGCCGGAAAAGAAACCTACAACCGGACGACCCTCTGCCGCCAGCCTGATTAACCTGGCGGCCCCGATTTCGGCGGCGGGCGGGCCAGGCGGCGCACCCGTTCCGGCGGAAACCAGTGCCGAGCTACAAAGTGCCGCTACTGTCTCCGCCCCGGTTTCGGAAGCATTGGCGGTTGCGCCCCCCGCTCTGGCTGCCGCGGTATCCAATGGGGTCGCGGTTGCGCCCGCTCCCGCCGCTACGGGCGAAAGTAATGGTCGGATCAAAAGCAGTCCTCTGGCCCGTAAGGTCGCCGGAGAACTGGGGGTAGACCTGAGCGCGGTGACAGGTAGCGGCCCCGGCGGGCGGATTTTGCGCCCCGATGTCGAGAGTTTTGCCAGTTCTGCCCCAGCAGCCGTTGCCACGCCCATCCCCGCGCCGATTGCTGCAACTACCAGTGCGCCCGCCCCATCCTCGGCGGCAGCGACAACTATCCCCGGCACGGAATATGACGAAGTAACCTTGAGCCGGATGCGGCAGACAATTGCCCGCCGCCTGACCGAGTCGAAACAGCAAATTCCCCATATCTATATCACCAACGAGATTGATATGAGCGCGGCCCTCAAGTTGCGGCAACAGCTTAATACTTCGCTGGCGGAAAGCGGCGAGGGCGGCAAAATTTCGGTCAATGATATGGTGGTAAAGGCGGTGGCTAAGGCTCTGCGAAAAGTGCCAATGGTCAACAATTCGTATGTGGATGGCAAGTTGCGGGTAAATCACCGGGTCAATGTCGCCGTCGCCGTCGCGGTGGACGAGGGCTTGATAACCCCGGTGGTCTTTGATACCGACCAAAAGAGCATGGGCCAAATCGCCCGCGAGGTCAAAGCCCTGGCGGAAAAGGCTCACGCCGGGAAGCTCCGCCCGGAAGAATACCAGGGCGGCACGTTCAGCATTTCGAACCTGGGGATGTACGATGTGTCGAGCTTTGTAGCGATTATCAATCCGCCCCAAAGCGCGATTCTGGCAATTGGCTCAAGCAAACCCACCGTCGTCCCGAAAGGCGATAGTCTGACCGAATTCGAGATTATCCAGCAGATGAGCGTGACCATTTCGGCAGACCACCGGGTAATTGATGGCGCAGTTGCCGCTCAATTCTTGCAAGAGCTTAAAAAGCTTTTGCAAAACCCGATGCTTCTGGTAATCTAGGGTCAGGGGTTGGGGGAATTTCAGGACTGAGGAGTGAATTAGCACAGTAGGGATAAGTATGCTAAATCCGGGCAGGTGTTCAAGCCTAATCACCCAAATATTGCTAACTCAATCCTCTCCCCTCTAATTTTCTGACCACTGACCACTGACCACTATTTAGCTATTTTCCGAAAATCGCTGATAGTCTTGCGGGATAGAAGATTAATCAGGCCGGGGGACAGGCGGTTTAGCCGCCAGAGCAACCCGGTATAAGCGGGCATGGTAATAATCGCTTTGTTGCGAGCGATACCCTTTAGCATCAGTTGGGCGGCGGTATCGGCTTCCATAAATTTCATGGGAATGACCTTTATCGCCTGCTCTTTAGTGGCTGACCCCTTCGAGATGGTCAGCCAAATTAGAGCAAGTGTAGTTGCTGGGAGTGCTAATCAGATACTTGATATACTGTCGTTTTGTTACCATACCGACAGTTTAGCACTTTTGCCACTTTGTTAAGCGAAAGTCCTATTAAAATGAAATTGGACAAGCCATAAACTTGTCCAATTTTTTATCTCTCTTCTTAAGAGGTAATTAGCGTTTCTGGCGATATTCGTAACTACTATATTTGGGGCTGAAGCCGACCGAACGATATAGCGCGGTCGAAGCCGGGTTTTCAGCCGGAGCTTCGTGGAAAACAATAGCGGTCGTCATGCCCTGCTCGACCATACGCCGCATACCCTCATACATCAGCGTCTGGGTCAAGCCCCGGCGCTGAAAATCAGAGTGGCAGCCGACCGGCTCAAACAGACCGCTTTTGCTAACCGGATCGAGCCAGTAAACGAGATAGGCGGCAAAGCGACCGTCAGGAGCAACCACAACCAATTCGTGGTCAATATGAAAGCCGGGCGAACGCATCACCTTAAGATATTCGCCGGGTTGCCACGCTCGCCCGAACGAGCCAGCGTGGACGGCTTGAACCGCATCGGCTTCCTGTTCGCCCAAAACAGCTCGTATGCTGAAGCCGTCGGGCAGCACCGACACCGGAATTTCTCCCTGGAGCGAGCGCGTTGTCAAAAAGAAATCGGGTCCGGGTCTGGCAGCATAACCGTGTGAGGCTAAAGTGTCTTGTCGCAGGGTATCAAAATCCGGCACCTCCGTAGTTAGCCACTCTTTGGCGCTACCACTCCCGGTCAGAAGGTGTCGAAGGTGCTGTTCGGCCCACTCAACCAGGGCCGCTTCGAATTCCGCGGTGCGCCGGTGCGGGTGAACAAGCAACGCCCAGGAACTGGAACGAATCGCATAAAACAGGAAAAGAGCCTCAAGCTCATCGTTCGATTCGTATACAAAGCAATAGGGGGCCGGGTCGTGGCCGACCATTTGATTGCTCAGAAAGTGGCCTACATCGCC